>JALYGX010000129.1 GCA_030776905.1 Cyanobacteriota bacterium
TGTCACGAATGTTGTACCTGTCAGCCATCCTCCTAGTGCCATGTAGGCGCAGGGGAATAGGAGTAATCCGCTCCAGCCGACGAATACAAAGCGATCGCGCTTTAGCCAGTCATCTACTGCATCAAACCATCCTCTTGTACTTGGCGCGCGTCCTACGGCTATTGTCATAGTTTCAAATCCTCTTACCTTACTTAATGATTTGCAAGGATTCTAATGTTGATGCTTTCGCTTTTTTTTGACGCTTCCACAGCTCTATCAGCCTAGAATTCTTGAGAGAGCGGTCAGTCTAACTAACTTGACTCTCAAAGGATGTGCCAATCACCCCTGATCACACGCTAGCAATCTAGCTTGTGTTTTCTTAATTTTTCTTAAAGTATCACACTTTTCCTGCTGTTATCCCAATCCCCTCTAATGAGAATAGGGCTTTCAGCTCCTATATATAATATTAATGAATACCAGAAATTTTACAAATTGACACATATTTCCTCAGAATTTCTTTAGATCAGCGATCGCTTAGTCAAAAATGTCATAGTAAGGGCAGAGTATACTATCTAAGATTTTCAGATAGAGTGGGCAGGATCGTTTCATGACAGCATCGACAACCCAACGAGAGAACCGCGTAATTCGTCAGTCGGTTTTAGGCTCTCGTCGGTTCAGTAACTACTGGTGGGCGACCATTGTCTCTTTGGGAGCTACAGGCTTTTTCTTGGCAGGGCTTTCCAGTTACTTAAAAGTCAATCTACTTCCTGTTGGTGATGCGACCCAGCTAGTATTTATCCCCCAAGGGGTAGCAATGGGATTCTACGGCACGGCTGGTCTACTGTTGGCACTTTACTTGTGGCTGGTCATCCTTTTGGATGTTGGAGGCGGCTACAATGAGTTCAACAAAGAAACGGGCCGAGTTCAGATTTTTCGCTGGGGCTTTCCCGGTAAGAATCGGCAAATCGAATTTGGCTGTCGCCTACAAGATGTGCAGTCAATTCGAGTAGACATCAAAGAAGGTCTCAATCCCCGCCGCGCTCTCTATCTTCGTGTAAAAGACCGCCAGGACGTTCCTCTGACTCGCGTAGGACAACCGCTATCTCTTTCGGAACTGGAAAATCAAGGAGCCGAGTTAGCTCGTTTCATGGGAGTACCCCTTGAAGGCTTATAACTAATTGCAGTTGAGCGGGTGCAGATCTGCTTAATATGATCCAGTAGCTAAGGCTACAACAACGGTGAATTAAAAATGCAGATAAAAATCCAGCGCTGGTTATCATTATGTTTGGTTGTTCTGGGTCTAGTTCTGGGCGGATGTGGTACGCAACAGGCGACTTCTCTAAACTCCACTAACCCCTCAACCGCAAAAACGACCTCTACTCCTGCGGCTCAAGCTAGCAGTCCCCAAGTGAGTAATTTACCCAAACTTGAAGGAAAAGCGACGGTGGTGCTGAAAGTTAAAGGCTCACCGATAACAATCGAAGTCAATGGCACCGACGCCCCAATTACAGCGGGGAATTTTGTAGACCTCGTCCAGCAGGGTGTCTACAACGGGTTAGTCTTTCATCGAGTCGTGCGCGAACCGCAACCGTTCGTAGTTCAGGGGGGTGACCCTCAAGGAAAAGACCCCAACTTCCCAGTAGAGCGTTTGGGAACAGGCGGTTTTATCGATCCAGCGACATCACAAGCTCGTTATATTCCCCTAGAAATTAAGCCCAAAGGTGCGGAAAGTCCCGTCTACAGTAAAACGTTTAAGACAGCAAGTGTTTCGGGTCCACCTGCCCTGCGGCACACTCGCGGTGCTGTGGCGATGGCTCGCTCATCCATGCCAGACTCAGCGTCTTCACAGTTTTATATAGCTCTGACAGACTTGCAATTTTTGGATGGTGACTATGCCGTTTTTGGCTACGTCACTGAAGGTATGGACGTGGTAGACAAAATTCAGCAAGGCGATCGCATTGACTCGGCTGAGGTGACGGACGGTATCAAGAACCTCAAGAAATAATAGGCTGTCTGCAATTAGCGTTGTCGTCAGTGGAAATAGTCGTTACTGGCATCGGTTTCGTCTCAGCTTTAGGTAGCCTGGAACGTAGCTGGTGCCGTTTACTTAAAGGGGAGTCTGGCATTAAGCAGCACCAACCCTTTTTAGATTTACCCTCCCGACCCCTAGCTTTGAGCGGTCAAGCCACAACGTCTTTGGAAAAACTCACGGAGCTAGTTGTGGCAGAGGCAATTCAGGATGCGGATCTAGCAATGCCGACACCAGACTGTGGTGTCGTAATTGGGTCAAGTCGTGGTTGTCAGGCGTCGTGGGAACACCTAGCAAGGGAATTTGCAAAGGATAAAGAATCGTCCCCATCCCCGATCGCGGACTTAGAGCATTGGTTGGATCTACTTCCCCATCAAGCAGCGATCGCAACCGCTCGTCAGATTGGTTCACAAGGACCAGTCCTCGCTCCAATGGCGGCTTGTGCCACGGGAATTTGGGCGATCGCTCAAGGCTATGAACTCATCCAGACAGGTCAATGCCAGCGAGTAGTCGCTGGTGCTGTAGAAGCACCAATTACTCCACTGACTTTAGCTGGATTCGACAAAATGGGCGCTCTAGCTCGCACGGGTTCCTATCCTTTTGACCGACATCGGGAAGGATTGGTATTGGGAGAAGGCGCAGCCGTGCTGGTGCTGGAGTCAGCTAAGTTGGCAAAAGAGCGAAAGGCATCCGTTTATGGTCAAGTACTGGGGTTTGGCTTGACCTGTGATGCTTATCATGTGAGTGCGCCTGCTCTGGGAAATAAAAGTGCGCTTGCTGCCGTCAAGCAATGTCTAGAACGCAGCCACCTTTCGCCAACTGATATCAACTACATCCATGCTCACGGCACTGGCACTCAGTTGAACGATCAAAACGAAGCTCAGTTGATTCAGTGGTTGTTTGGTCAACGTGTTCCAGTTAGTTCTACTAAAGGAGCCACCGGTCATACTTTGGGGGCGTCTGGAGCGTTGGGAACTGCTTTGT
>JALYGX010000130.1 GCA_030776905.1 Cyanobacteriota bacterium
CAGGAGAAGTTCTGGGTCTCCTCGGCCCTAATGGTGCTGGGAAAACAACAACCGTGGGAATGTTGTACGGGGCAGTTGTTCCCAGTCGAGGTTTTGTACAACTGGGGCAACATCAAGTGCAATCCCAAGGGCGACAGGCGCGTGCCTTAATGGGAATTGTTACTCAAGAAGATAATCTCGACCCGGACTTTACTGTATTTGAGAATTTAGTTCACTTTGCCCATCACTACCGCATCACTGGCAAGGTAGCACGCAATCTCGCAGGTGAATTACTCGCGCAGGTGGGACTACAAGATTTTGCCAGCAATCGCGTGGATGAACTATCTGGCGGGATGAAGCGGCGTTTAGTTTTGGCACGGGCTTTGATTAACAACCCTCAAGTCGTGTTTCTGGATGAACCAACAACAGGACTTGACCCGGATGCGCGGCAGGACTTTTGGAAGTTGGTTAATCAGTTGAAACAAAAGGGTTGTGGGGTGTTGTTGACGACTCATTATATGGATGAAGCACAACGATTGTGCGATCGCCTCATCTTACTCCAGCAGGGCAAGATGATCGACCAAGGCACTCCAGAGGAATTAATTGAGCGCACCGTCGGGCGAGAAGTCGTCGAAATTGAGGGCATCGATGAACAAACCCTGCAACAGTTGGCACATCAAGCTGGGACTTGGTATCGACCCTTCGGCAGCAGTTACCTAATTGGTTTACCAATAGATAATCCGCAACCCTTGTGGGAAAAACTGAGTGCTTTTGCACCCGAACGCCTGACGCGCCGCCGTACCAATTTAGAAGATGTATTCTTGCGTTTGACAGGAACATCACTTGAATAGCTGTTTGTTAGTAGTTGTTGATTTCTTGTTAATAACTAATAACTCCTAAATAATCTAAAATCCATAATCCTTGCCTTGAAATGAAAAGCATTTCAGTAACACCCTGGGGAGTTTACTCCGTCTGGCATCGTCACGCTAAGGTTTATCAAAAAACCTGGCTTGTTAATAGTCTGCCTCCACTTTCCGAACCCTTAATTTATCTTGTTGCCTTTGGGTATGGTTTGACTCCGCTTGTGGGAGATGTTTCCTACAACGGTCAAACGGTTCCTTATTTAAAATTTATTGCCCCTGGAATGATTGCGATCGGGGTGCTATTTCAGTCATTTTTTGAAGGGTCTTTCGGCAGTTTCCTGCGCCTAAGCTATCAAAAAACATGGCAAGGCTTACTAACAGCACCCTTGAGTTTCACAGAAGTATTTTTAGGCGACTGGCTGTGGGCAGCAACTAAAGGGACAATGGCGGGTTTTCTGACTAGTGTAGTTACCGTTATTTGGGGACTTTACCCTGCCTGGTACTTGCTTGGAACTTTCCCCCTTATTGTCTTGGGTAGTATGCTCTTTGCTGTTCTGGGACTATTCACCGCCGGAACCGTGCGTACCATCGACCAAATTAACGTGCCAATTTTCTTGTTCGTCGTGCCGATGTTCACCCTCTGCGGCACCTACTTTCCCCGCACTACGCTACCGTCAGGACTGGGTTATATAGCGAGTGTCTTGCCTCTAGCGTCAGTCGTTGACCTGTTGCGTTGGCCTTTAGGATTACCGAGTTTCTGGTTCTTAGAGTTACTTTGGTTGCTGCTATGGATTAGTGTGTTTTCTGTATTGGCTTGGCGACAAATTTATCCACAGTTATTCCGGTAAAACTGTAGCCCTAAACTAATAACCAATGACCTAATTAAGCTTTAAATACCATTGCTGGGTCGAGGCGAGTCACTTTTTGAATGGCAAAGATAGCTGAGGCGACACACATGGTTACGGTCAGACCAAAAACAGCGATCGCAGATACTGGCGTAATTAAAAGGAGAATGCCTTTACTTGCTGCCCAAATCGCCACGCCATAGCAAAGTACCATACTGGGAATATAGCCGAGAACTGCCATCCACAGCGCCTGTTCGATAATCACACCATAAATCACCCAATCCGATGCGCCGATTGCCTTGAGCGTGCCAAACTCTTTGAGATGGTCAGAAACAGAAGAGTAAAGAATTTGACCAACAATAATCACTCCCACAATCACACCCACAGCCGCACCAAGACCTAAAATAAATCCGATTCCTGTTCGCTTTGACCAAAAGTCTTGATTTTTTTTAGTAAGTTCGGCAGTAGTAAAGGCGCGAGTGTTGGGTAAAGTGGCTTCCAGTTTCTGCTGGAGTTCACGTAAATTTTGACCCGGTTTAGCTTGAATCAGTACATAATTAATCAAGTCTGATGCAACTAACGGCTGCGGTGTAGGAGGGGGTTGGGTAGGGTTTTGAGTCTGAGGGGGCTTTGAGAACGTGTTGGTGCAAATCAAGTCCTGGGAACCGGATGGCAATTTGCAGGACAAATTAGATGTTTGACCAGACGTTAAGTAAGCCTTGGCATTTTCCAAAGAGGTGAACATGAACGCATTTGAAACAATCGAGCGATTTCCTTGGGTTAAACCAATCACTCGTACTGGCAAAGAGTTAACTTTCGCCTCATCACCCACTTGTTTTACATGAAGCAAATTCGCGTTAGTGGTGTCTACAATGACGCCATAGGGCTGCTTGAGGTCAGTCACATTGCCTTCGATGAGGTTTTGCACTGTAAACAATTGCCCGTTTGGGTCAAATCCCACTACTCTGACATAAGTAATTTCGCCTTCGGGATGACGCCACAACGCGCTGCTAAAGCTGAGTGCTTCGGCTCGCTCCACACCGGGTACTTTTTGAGCTTGAAGGACGTGGGATACAGGAATAGGTAATGTTACTTCGGTTTGCACTAAGCTGTCTGAGGCAACCCAAATATCGGCATCTGAATTATGAATTAATTGACCGACAGAGCGCGTAAATCCAGTAAAGACACCGGTTTGAAGGGTAACTAAGGTTACGGCAAACATGATTCCTGCCTGAGCAACTAGGAAGCGAGGAATATCTTCGAGCAGATTTTTACGGGCAAGAGAAACCATACTAAAAAGCTGAGGCAAACATTAAATATCCTCTTCGTAAACCATTAAGTCTCCGGGCTGACACTTTAAAACTTTGCAAAGCGAGTTAAGTGTAGCTTCATCAATTCTGGTGAGGCGGCGGCGAGCTTTCAACCTAGAAACAGAAGTAGGATTCATTCCAATCAGGAGAGCCAATTCCTTGTTGTTGATGTTACGTTCAGCCATCACAACTGCCAATCTCCAGTGGATCACTTGCTCAAATGCTCAATACAGGGTGATTAGATTGCAAGTACAGATGCTAGCACTTCCAGAAAGCCATTAATCATTTAATTGACTTTTACAGTTATAAATTTGACTGTATCAGTTGACGAAATATTCAACTCAGGATACGTTACATTGACGTACCGGGGAAAAAGCGATCACACTTTTGACCTGAACAATTAGACTAATCGACAGATGAAATAAACCCGCCCCCTACAAAAACGCGATTAAGAGGCGACGCACTAACAAGATGTAAACGAGGCACCAAAAGTCATTTGCCTTTATTTTGGGGTTTCTTCAGATACGATTTAGCCCAAGCATACCGAGAAGGATCTTTTTTCAGCAGGTAGTCCACAACTTCACGGCGCTTATTCTCATCCTTGGCATTTTTGACCACTCGCTTGATTTCGGCATCCTGATCTCTGGGAGAAGCTCCACGTTTGATTGCCTCTGCAAACCAATAATCACCCTTTGGATATTCACACCGTTCATAACAAATTGCTCCCATGAGAGTATAAGGGTGATGGCTATTTGGCTGGTACTCAATGGCTTTTAGCGCACACTTTTCGGCTTTATCTAATTCCCCAATATCTCGGAAGGCACCGCCCCTCGTTGTCAGTATTGCTGACTTGAGCTTATTTTCTTGGATGTTGTCGAAGTTTAGGTTTTCTGTCAGTTTTAATGCTTGCCTGGGTCTATCTGCCTTGCGCCAATGACTGCTAGCATTAGGCAAGTTCCATTGATTTCCAGTGCGCTTGTACTCTTGCTCATAGAAAGTTGCTTCAATTTTGTGGTGAGCAATAGAAATTTTCCCGGAGAACAGTGGTTGATACCACTCAATTTTATTCTCCTGAAGCCAAACAACATCTGTCGGTTCCAGACGCTCTCCTTTCTCTAGCTTTTGCAGAATCGCGTACAAAAGGCTAGAGGGTGACTTATCTTTATAGTCCGAGACATCATACTTGGACTTGAGATTAGCAAAGTACTTTTCTTGAGCGATCGCAATTATGTTCTCACGTCCATTTTCTTCCAGCCACTTTATCTGTGACTCCTCAAGCTGCTCTCCCGATTCAATCTTGGACTTCAAACTAGCAGTGTATTTGTCTTGAGCAATGGTGATTGTTTCAGTAAGCTTACGCTTTTTCAGAAAGTTAATATCTTGCTCAGCTAGGTAATTGTCTGAATCAAGTTTTTTGAGTACTTTGTACAGGTGACTCGAAGGTGATGAATCCTCATATTGAGTAGCTTTGTACTTTGC
>JALYGX010000131.1 GCA_030776905.1 Cyanobacteriota bacterium
GATGAATCAATAACTCAATAAGTAGCTTTTTCTTAAGATTTACTAAAATATCTTGATAGTTTTTCGCGAATAGTTTGGAGAAACTTAACTCAAAGTTCAGCAAAATTGCTGAAGACAAGCGGGAACATTTAATAAACATTGTTTTTGAGGGCTAAGTTTCTGAAAACTTGCTACTCCTCAAACATTAGTCTGAGCTAAGGCTGAAATAAGCTGCCGTTATACCGACTTGCCAAAGACTTGCGATCCCCCAAGCACCGATTCAAGTTAGGATCAGTTCTAATTTTGAAATTCCGTATCAAATTGAATCATGCTTATCAAGCCCTACTTATCACGTCTTGTTGCCCTTGTCTTAGTTGTTGTTATTGGTCTGATGGGGTGTTCCTCAGATAGTGTTACAGGCTTTAGTGGAGATTACCGCCAGGATACCTTTGCCTTATTGCAGAGCTTGAGAACAGCCATTGAATTACCAGAGGATGCCCCAGACAAGGCGGAAGCTCAAGCCCAAGCACGTCAAAAAATTAATGACTTTGCCTCTCGCTACCGCCGAGATAGCTCAGTCACGACGCTCAGTTCCTTTACCACCATGCGAACGGCATTGAATTCTCTGGCAGGTCATTACAGCTCTTACCCAAACCGTCCCATCCCCCAAAAGCTGAAAAATCGCTTAGAGCAAGAATTCACACAGGTAGAGAACGCCCTGAAGCGAGGCGCTTAAGAAATTCGGACTAAAGGCGTAGTAACAATTCAGGCTGAAACGCCAAGGGTATGGGGTTTGACTAGTCAAACCCTTTTTTATTAAAGGTGTCAGCGTTTTGCGTAATTATCCGGAGCAGGGAGCTAAATAGCTGAAAGCAGAGAATAGTAGAAAAACTGTATAATTTGCTGACTTATCACCAGTTTGCTTAAACTGAAGACCCAACTTTACTGTTCTTTGTATTTAGTTGTAAGTAAGAATGTCCAATGGTTTTCTGAAAGGGGCGCGACAGTGGCAGCGTCTTTATCGCAGCACGATCGCAGTGCTCTTGACCAGTAGTAGCTTGGTCACTCAGTGTTGGTTGACACAAACAGCTCAAGCTCAAACACTAGGATACTGCTGGCTCTCCAATGACGCGATCGCTCAAAAACAAAACTTCCTAGTCGGCACGTTAAAAGGCAACTCAGACTCGGAAAACCGTTACCAAGCTCTATTAAAGCAACACGCAGAATTCTTACAGCAGTGCCGCGCTCGCACTTGGCCGAATATTCAGCAAATTTGGCTGCGATTATATCCCTGTGATGCTCGTGCTGGAGCGATCGACGAAATCTTAGATCGTCTGGTTAGCCGAGGCTATAACCAAGTCAACGTTGAAGTGTTTTCTGACGGTCAGGTGCTGCTACCCTCGTCCGATAACCCAACAGCTTGGCCCTCAGTGGTGCGGACGCCTAAGACAGAGAAAATCGATTTGTTAGCGCAAATCATTCAAAAAGGGCATGAGCGCGGGATGCGGGTTTATGCCTGGATGTTTACAATGAATTTTGGCTACTCCTACGCCCAACGCTCAGATCGTCAGGGAGTTCTAGCCCGGAATGGTAGGGGAGAAACGAGCTTGTCCTTCGTTAAAGATGGGCCTCAAGTCTTTATAGACCCGTACAGTCAGCAAGCCAAGACAGACTACTATCGGCTCGTTCAGCAAATATTGAAACGACGGCCTGACGGTGTTTTATTTGACTACATTCGGTATCCCCGTGGGTCAGGCGGTGATTCTGTGGTCACCACAGTTGGGGATTTGTGGATTTATGGCGATGCCGCAAGACAGGCTCTCTATAACCGCGCCTCGAACAATCAAGGACGAGAGCTAATTACTCGCTATATTCGTCAGGGGGGTGCCATTAGCCCTAGCGATGTAGCAGAGGTGAATAAGCTTTACCCGAATGAACAAACCCCCCTTTGGCAAGGTCGCAGTCCCTCTCCTACAGATACAGTGGGTTCCCTGCAATGGCAACTGTATCAACTCAGTGTTGCTCACGCTGCCCAAGGAGTTCTAGACTTTCTCTCCCTAGCCACCCTCGCCGCGCAACGAAGTGGGATAAGAGCGGGAGCGGTATTTTTCCCGGATGCCAATCAAGCGGTTGGTCAAGGTGGGTATGACTCTCGACTACAGCCTTGGGATAGATTTCCTAGTTCGATTGAGTGGCATCCAATGTCTTACGGCGTCTGTGGTACTACAGGCTGCATTGAGGATTTGGTGAGGCGAGTTATGGAACGGGCACCTTCTGGAACGCAGGTGATACCCGCACTGGCGGGAAACTGGGCACAGTCAGTTAATAATCGTCCGTCTCTGGAAGTTCAGATGCAGGCAATCCGCCAAAGGATACCGGGAATTAACTCAGCGAGTCATTTTGCTTATTCCTGGCAGGACCCACAGTTTGACCGCGATCGCAAATTCTGTCGGTTACAGTAGCTAATTCAGTAGCAGCAAATAACCGCAAGTATCTGAAGATCTATAAAAGAATTGGATGCGGTAGAGGCGATCGCGTCATAAGAGGGAGTTGGAATTAAACTTAAAAGTTTGACCTAAACCGAGCTAGCAGTTTTAGGTCAACCTGTGGGTAGATGGCTCTATTTTATGCGCTTACTAGAGTAAGCAATAGAAATGTCAATTCATTTCTATTGAGCGAGTAGTAGTAGAGCAAGTAATGAATTCCTGGCGCGATCGCTTTAATAAACTCGGTGGTCGAACTCGATTTGTCGTCTGTCGTCTATTTATCCATTTAGCAGGGGAAGAAGTTGCACCCCTCTTGGGGGTTCTTAATCGTGCAGGACGGCAGGCACTAACAGCAGAAGGAGACCTTGATGTTTTGGGAGAAGGACTAGTCGAAATTTGCCAAAACCTCTTTGATTTAGATATTTACTGGCAGTCAGCAGCTAACGAAGGAACTGTTTTCTGGGATGAAGGGGAAGCTGAAGAGTACGTAAGTGAGTTGTTTGTTGACTCCGCCCAACGCTACCTGAGTGAAGTAGATTTTAGCCAAACCCCTCCTGGGAAGGATGAACTTTTATCGTTGCCTGTTACTCGTAACTTGATTGTTATGATTACAGTCGCTTATCAGGGGGAAGTCCCAGAATTGGAAACCGATTTGGCTAACCTAGATGCCCTGAAAGCGGCTTTAAAAGCTTTAATCAACCTCCACTACCAGGAAAGACTGCAAGCCATCCAAGTTCACTTTTCTCCAGCACAGTTTGGTGAGGAATTAACAAATGAGCAACTGTTGCTCAACTTTCCTGAACTGATTCCTCTCTAACACGTTTTAGCCCCGCTCTACGGGTTTGAGTTAACTATATGCATCTGTTCAGCTAACTGACTCATAGCTACCAACTCTTTCTTGAAGATTTGGGTTAAATCCGTCCCATTCTTGGCGAGTAAGCCCCCCAATCAACTAATAGCTACAAGCTAGATTTAAATAATCATAATCTTTTACCCATTTATGATACGCAAGCTAACCATCCTTTTAATGTCCCTGAGCTTATGTTGGACTACATTTGCCTGTAGCTCTCCTGATTCAACGCAGGCTTATCGAAATCCCAACAATAACACCTCGTCTACTCCTAGCCGAACGACTTCTACTCGATTGAGTGACGGGCAATATTCGGTGCAACAGGCGACCTACGATGATATCAATGGAGAATACAGCTTGATGTTGCTCGATACTCCACCCGGTACTCCTTCGGTGTTTAGCACGACGGACTTACAGATGGCTCGTCTGACCGATGAAGAAATTAAGGCGGGAAAGAAGAGTTACCTGAGTATGAATGGTGGTAAGGCAGCTTTGCACCTAACTGAGGACTTCAAGATTGAGTACGTCCACAACGTCACCGAGAATCAGACTAACCCTCAAACAGGTCAACAAGAAACAGTTGTGGTGCGTCAGCAATCAGGTTTCTGGGCTCCTTTTGCTGGAGCAATAGCGGGTCAAGCGTTGGGTAGCTTATTATTTGCGCCTCGTTACTATGTGCCGCCTGTTTATCAGCCTGGGGTAGTGTTGACGGGTTATGGTGGATATGGCAACACCTACAGCCAAGCGGTTAACCGATACCAAACCCGCTATCAATCGCCGCCACCTGCTGTTAAGAATAGGCAAACCTTTAGGACAACTGGACGCTTAAATTCACGTTCCTCTAGTCAACCTGCAACGGTTCGTCGGACGCCGTCAAACAGCAGTCGCTCTACAGGGTCGGGTTACGGTTCGAGTAAGCTGCGTCAGTCTAATAAATCGTACTCAACGCGAACAAAGCGCCCCAGTAGTTTTGGTAGTGGTGGTCAATCGCGTCGTCCTTCTAGTTTTGGCACTAAAAGACGTTAAGGCAAACAGGAAAATAGTTAAGCCTGTAGAAAGAGGTAGGCTGTCAAAGAACTAAGGCAGATGCGCGATCGCACTACGTCCTAGCTGGCAACAGGGTATTATGTAGCCGAAATAAATTCTCGACTGCCAACTTACCACTGCCCCTAGAATGTCTCGACCAGCTTTATATATTGCCATCACCAGCCACGGCTTTGGTCATGCTGTACGCGCCGCCTCCGTAGCGGCGGCTATTCAAGAACGGTGTCCAGAAATTCTGCTGATTTTGGTAACAACGGTACCGCGTTGGTTGTTGGAAACTTACATTCCTGGAGATTTTATTCATCGTCCCCGTGCTCTTGATGTCGGTGTGATTCAATCCGACAGCTTGACGATGGATCTAGAGGGGACGTTGGAAAAAGTGCAGAAGGTTCGCTCTGATGCCCGCTCGATTATTGCTGGCGAAGTTAACTTTATCCGGACTAACCGAGTCGGGCTAATTTTGGCAGATATTCCACCCTTGGCAGCGAATATTGCTTCATCCGCAGCAATTCCGTGTTGGATGATGAGTAACTTCGGCTGGGATTTTATCTACCGAGACTGGGGTGGGAAATTTATTGAGATTGCGGATTGGATTAGTGAGTGTTATGGAATGTGCGATCGCTTATTTCGCCTTCCCTTCCACGAACCCATGAGTGCTTTCCCCAACATTGTAGATGCGGGATTAACGGGTGGAACCCCGCGCCACACTACACAACAGTTGCAGGAAAAATTTGGTTTGACGACTCCGATTAGCAAAACGGTTTTACTCACCTTTGGGGGCTTAAGTCTCCAGCAAATTCCCTACAACACCCTGACTCAGTTTCCTGATTGGCAGTTCATTACCTTTGACGACCAAGCGCCGGATTTACCTAATTTACTGAAAGTTTCTGGGAAAACCTATCGACCTGTGGAATTTATGCCCTTATGTGGACGAGTCATTTCTAAGCCTGGATATAGTACTTTTGCCGAAGCGATACGCCTCGGTACTCCGATTGTCTCTATTACCCGCGAGGGCTTCGCGGAAGCGTCCTTGCTATTAGACGGTCTGCAAAATTACGCTGAGCATCAAATTTTGACACCCGCAGAATTTTTCCAAAGCAACTGGGAGTTTTTAGACGAAGCTATGCAACCACCCAGGAAAGCAGACTCATTAGCCATCAATGGAACAGAAGCGATCGCCCAAAGTATCATTAACTATTTCCAGACTTAATGACAGATTATGACTCAATACCAAAAGCGACTGACAATTCAGACTACTGGCAAATCGCTGTCCAAAATTACCTCTAAAGTGCAATCTGTAGTTGCCGAGTCGAGCATCGATACAGGGCTTTGCACAATTTTCTTGCGTCATACCTCGGCTAGTCTGGTAATTCAAGAAAATGCCGACCCAGATGTTCTTAAAGATTTGTCTAATTTCTTCGCCAAATTAGTGCCAGAGGATGGCAAAAGTTATATTCATGATGCTGAAGGTCCAGATGATATGCCAGCGCATATTCGGACTGCTCTGACTAAGACATCTGAACAAATTCCGATTGCTCAGGGTAGATTGCTCTTAGGCACCTGGCAGGGAATTTATATTTGGGAACATAGACAGCGCGGGCATTCCCGTGAAGTTGTTATTCACATCAGTGGTAATTGAAGCCTAGCTAAACCCCCGACAAAATTTATCCATATCGCATTTCCTGTGTTGGGGGAGTGGCGTTTGCGGGGTCAAAGTAGGTGATTTTAAAGAATTGCAAGATAAAGAGCGATACGTACAGAGGATTTAAGAATACATACCGCTTCCAAAGACGTGTGGGTTCTTGGATCAGCCGATAAAACCACTCCAATCCCCATTTTTGTAAAAGTTTCGGAGCTTGTGATAAGTTCCCTGCATGAAAATCAAACGCTGCGCCTACGGCTAGGGAAGGCATAGCTAACTGTTCGCAATATTCGTAAACCCATACCTCTTGCCTGGGACATCCTAATCCCACAAAAGTGATAGCTGCACCACTTTCACGAATTTCGTCAACAATTTCCTGTTTTTCTTGGGCAGAGACTTGCCGGAATTTAGAAGGCTGAGAGCCAGCAATAATTAATTTAGGAAAGCGATCGCAAAGATTTGTAGTAAGAGCTTCAAGTACGTCAGGACGACTGCCGTACAAGTAAATCGGCAGTCCCTCTTCGGCCGCACGTTCACAAACCCGCAACATCAAGTGTGGTCCTGTGACGCGATCAGGAAGCTGTGTCTTGTAGAGCAAGTTTAATGCCCAACGTACAGGTTGCCCATCCGGACAAACTAGATCCAAACGATTCAGACGATAGCGATGGATGTTGTCCAGAACCCCCGTCATTACTCCGTGAACGGCTAATGCCGAAACTGACATTTTTTTGTGCTGATGGGCTGCTGTAATAATTTTGTTGACAGCCGCCTCATAATCAAGGGCATCTATCCGCACCCCAAGAACATTTTGCTTGCCTTTGTCAATAGAAGGTTGTTTACCTTCATCGCTAGGAACTACCAAATCTTCCGGAATATCAAGAATATTTTGCTTTTCTGTATCCATTACATCGACCAGATTGACTGGAACATCGAATATCTTCTGCTTCCCTGCATCAAGCATTATCTAAGTACCTCTTTTTGCCATCGTTCTTGGTTGAATTCGTAAATTTCATGCAATATCTGCGGGACGTTGTACTCTAACTTCCAATTCGGATAAGGCTCGGCAAATTTGCTATTGTCGCTAATCCACCAGATATGCTCGCCAATACGGTTTTGCTCAGAGTAAGTCCATTTCAGCTCGTGTCCTACTATCTCTTGACAGATATTTATAGCCTCTATCATGGAGCAATTGCTGTAGCGACCACCACCTGTGTTGTAAACTTCTGCAACTCGTGGAGCTTTAAAAAACTCGTAGAAGGCTTGAATTAAGTCCGCGCTATGAATGTTGTCGCGAACTTGTTTGCCCTTATAACCATAAACTGTATAGGGAGTGTTCATGACGGCACACTTCATTAAATAAGCTAAAAAACCGTGCACTTGCGTACCTAAATGATTCGGCTCAGTAAGACACCCACCTCGAAAGCAGGCAGTTCGTACTCCAAAGATGAAACAAGCAGGGTAATCGAGTCAGAATGTCTTTACCTTTCTTTATTTACTTTACGTATCTTTACCGAAAATGAAAGAGATAACTTCGACAAAAGACTGTGCTGCTGATGAGGGATTTTTTTGAGCGATGAGTTGCTGCGACTGATTGCCCATAGAGTCAATGAGTTTTGGATCATCGAGAAAACGCCGCATTGCGATCGCTAGTTCTTCAGGCTGATAGGGGTCAAAGAGGTAACCATTCTTTCCTTCAACCACCATTTCAGCCGCTCCTGCCCATTTAGAACATAGGACAGGTTTACCAAAAACCATTGCTTCAAGTGCCACCATCCCCCAAATATCTTCAAACGTTGGAAATACAAAAATATCTGCCTGCTGGAAGTAAGCACCTAGACGCCCGTACTCTACCCAACCAATCCACTTGACATGAGCTTCTAAGTTGTGGTCTTTGATGAAGGCTTCTAGCTCCTCACGTTGTTCTCCCGTACCAATGACTAGTAGCGTGTAATCTTCATATCCTTGAGATTGAAGGATAGAGCAGGCTTCTAATAACGCTTTAAGCCCTTTTCTGGGTGTGATGCGTCCAACATACAAGAAAACGGGACGTTTTAGCTGTATATCAGCGATTTCAATTTTTTCTAAGCTTTGCTGCAAAGTTTTCGCATCCGGCACCAGATAAGTTCGGGTGAAAACGCTCTCGGGTTTAGCACCTACCCCATCGATCAGATAGTCTTTCGCGCCGTGGCTATTGGCAACGAAAGCATCGGCATAGCGAGACATGAGCCGTCGGAAAAAGGAACGCAGTTTGGAATCTCGAAAATCTGAATTTGGGGAACTGCCGTCGTAAATGATGATAAACCGCCACTTGCCCCAAGGTTTGAGCAGGAGTGCCAAAAGAGTCCACAGCGAGTAAGCCTGGGCAAAGATTACATGAGGCTTAAACTCAAGGATGTGACCGATGATCCCAGGAGATACCAGCATAACGCGACGGCTGTATCCCTCGGTCTTGGTCATCTCTAGGGATTTCATCTCCCCAACTATTTTGATGACATCTGCGCCAGGGACTTTGGGATCGAATCCTGGCCAAACTAGACCTGTATAGAAAATCGTATTTTTAAATACTTTCGCGAACTCTTGCAAAACTGGCTGCCAGTAAGCTCCCAGTTCCACAGACGGAACCAACCAAGCAATGCGCAGATTATGGAAATCGTCCATTGGGTTTAGCCTGAGTTACAAAAAACTGGCGATAGGACATGGCGATCGCTTAAAGCACAAGGTAACGGTAATACGCTCTGTTAAGTTTATTCGTCTTTTGACGCATTAACTTGGTTTTTTTGAGTGCGACTCATTAGTGAACTCCACAGTAGCCTTCGATAAGGGATTAACCAGTAAATTGGCCACAACAAGCCAGCGTACCTCTGAGCAAAAACCTTCCACTCCCCTAGGGGGTGAAGAGTCTGTTCTCTGATAGCCAAGCCCTTGGGTTGAGCAATCTTCTTGAGTCCCTCACTTAACTGCACCTGCGAATTCTCCGTCTTCCCAGGCTGGTAGTTTTGCGAACAGGTTCCTACATATCCCGGAGCAACCCAAGCGGTACATCCTTGTTGCCTTGCGCGTAAACCGTAATCCCAATCTCCGGCATAGTGGGTAAAGGCTGGGTCTAAGTTACCGACGACTTGAACGACTGCTCTCGGAATAAGAACGCAGTTGCCGTTAATTGTGTCGCAGTGCTTAACTTGTTCACCCGGTTCTACAAGGTCAAATTTAAGTGGTCGCCAAGGACTCCTGCGCACCACCCCGCCATAGGTTAGGGCTTTTGTATCGCTGTCGCAAGTAGACCCAGCGACAATGGCTCGATGCTCACGTTGCTGTTGCAAACTCTGAGATGTTTCCAGAAGGGTGGCTAAGGCGTTTGGGTAAAGTATGGTGTCATCGTTGAGCCAGAGATAGTAATCGTAGTCGTGCTTAAGGGCTTCAGCAAAGGCTTGCCGCATTCCCCCATTCCAAAATAGACTGCCAGTTCCTTGGAGAATTTTTACTTGGGGATAGCGTTGACTCACAGCCGTAGCTGTGCCGTCTGTACTGCCATCATCCACCAGATACACGTCAAGGGTGACCTGACTCTGGCATTCCTGGTCAAACAGAGCCGTTAGACTCGCCAAGGTTTTGGCAGAGCGGTTATAGCAAGTTAGCAGTGCTGCTACGCGATCGCGGTTCATTGGTTCAAAATTGTTGCTCCTAGCTACAACGAGTTAAAGTGTTCATCAGATATAACGTCACTTAAACTTCATTTGAGAAGGGTTTGTAAATTTTTGATGTATTTAAAGTGACGCCGCTATTATCTAACCGAAGAGATTCGGCTTTGCCTACACAAAAACGACAATAGCATTAGTTGTGCCGATTGAATCTTAGCGCAACTCGCGAAAAAAGCCCTAACTTGAGGCTCTCAAACTCTAGATCATCACGTCTGCTAGTGGGATAAGCGATTATGGAAGATTTTGGAATTATCGTTGCCTGTTGCTATCAGGATTATTTATTTGCCAAAGGCTGCTGTGCAAGTATTAGACATTTCTTGGGTGATGTTCCGATTTGCCTGATTGTTGATGGAACCTTTTCTGTCAGTTCCTTAGAGAAGGTCTATGGGGTTCAGGTGATTAATCACACGACTATTACTAACGAAGTTCTCAGAAAGAGAAGCTTTGGTTGGGGTAAAACTAAAATGCTCGCCTTTTGGGAAAGCCCGTGGAAGCATTTTTTATATTTAGATGCCGATACCAATGTGTGGGGAAATGTCCTACAGCATGGAAATTTTAATGACTTTGATGTGATTATCGATAAGTCTCGTTACGGTTATTCCGATGAACGGGTTTGTGAATTCTTTTTTGAGATTTCAGCCATTGAACAACATTTTCCTGAGTTTAACTGGCAGGCTCATCGAAATGATTATTTCTGTACGGGTACTTTTTTTGCAACGCGAGATATTTTCAGTATGGATGAGTACATTGATATCCTAAATTTCACTGAAAAAAATCCCGGAATCTTTAAGTATGGCGAGATGGGGTACTTGAATTTTATGCTCTTCCGCGCGGCTGACCAGGGGAGAATCCGCTTGGGTCAAGCCCCTATGCAACTGATTGTTCCAGATTTCGAGCAAGAGGAACTGAAAAAGCGCTTTCCTGTTCCGGAGACAGGTCCAGTCTTGCACAATGATGAGGCGACAGTCATTCACTGGTGTGGTCCGAAGCCAAGGTTATCAACTACTACAGCCTACTCAGAACCGATGAGTTTTTCTCGACGGCAATTTATCCATAAGGAGCGCGGCTATACAGGAATAACAGCTAATTTCTGGCTGCAATTAGAAGATTCTTATAGTCTATTAAATGTTTACAAAAACAAAATTATTCGCAAGTTGTCTCAAGGGACTAAAAAAGCAGTTAAGCCGGTGGGTGTAAATCAAGCTAGGTGAAAGAAGGGAGTCAGAAGCCCGAATACAGAAGTCAGAGAGCTATAACCCTCTTAGCTCTCCATGAATTTGCTAACCTAAGTTTTTAAAACCAAAAAGAATTGTAGTTATTGTGAGTTCTATGCATCTGCCGGAAACTACTGCCTACGTCAGGATTACGCAGCACTCCTGGCAACAGGGCAAGATGGAAGGGGAAGTTCAAGCGGCAGAATACAAGTGGCAGTTTCAGTGGTTTTTCCGGAAGGGTCAGTTGTCCGTCAGACCTTCTCTAGGACGTGCCTTGATTCAAGAGCCACTCGGTCGATTTTTAGAGCGCTGCGATTACCAGTTGGAGCCAGGAGGAGACTATGCCTTTACAATTCGAGCGGAACTTTGATTAGGGAGTAGGGACAAGGGATATAAGGCGGATTTTGCAATGCTCCCTTGTCTTCTCAATTCCCAATCCCCAATTCCCCATTCCTCATTCCCCTGCAAAATAGCGCTCAATTAACAGAATGGCAACAATATCATCAATGGGTCGGGGAGGTTCTCGCAATCCTTTGGGAATGAGGCGTCCGAACCCCTTGGGGGGATACATTTGCCAATAGCGATCGCGTGCTTCTAAAGTGCTGTAGCGCTCATCTACTAGGATAATCGGTACTGACTCCTCTAAGTTCTGAAGGATTTTCTGTTTCCAGCTTTTGGCGGTCGTTTGATCACCCATGACAATTGTTTCAATCGCGAACTGTTGACACAATTGTTGCAAAGTTGCGATCGCTTCTTGTGAGGGCACAACCTGATGGTAAAGTAGCTGTCGCTCCTTCCCCATCACCGCTACGCCACATTTATCGCGACCGGGATCGAAGCCTAAAATCATCTCAAGTAGTTTTTATGATTTAAAAACAACTTGTCCCTTTTGAATCGCTACTAGCTGCATTTTCAAAGGACCAGCCGTATAAGTAGTCTCTTGAACAATAACTCTCACATCTACGGGTTGACCATACTGATCTAACTGTTCGATGAAGCGAATGATCGTGCTGATGCGACCATCTCCAACCTGAACCATACCCAATATACCAGCACGGCGTGCGCGGAACTGGGCGGCGGAGAGTAGCTGATCGAGCCGTTGTCGCATCTCCTCGTTGGTCATAGTTGAAGAATCGGCAGAGATAGTAGCCAGAGTATCACCTGCCTGATAAACGACTTGATTGAGTGCCGCATCTGCAAAAACTTGTACCTGCTTTTCGCCCTCAACATAGTTACCAGCGGAGAGGATTCGCACCACATAGTCTTTACCATCCTTAATTTGATTGACTAATTGCTCAACCTGTGAACCGGGAATTTGCACTAGCGGTTCATAAGAAGTCTGATTATTTCGAGTAATTTCAATGGCTGTGCGATTCGCTTCCCGCAACAGTTGCTCAACCGCTTGAGTTGCAGCAGAGGGCTTAACAATGCGCACAACTCCAAAGGAAAGAACTCGACCGCGAACAAGAGCAACATTGCCCTGACGCAGCGCTTGATAGTCCTGATAGTACTGTTCCAAGCTTTCTACTTGCTGTTGTAAATAGGCCAGTTGTTTTTCTCCTTCATCAAGCTGAATCTCTCGTTGTGTAAGTTCCTGTTCTAGTTCCTGGAGGCGAGTTTCCCGTTGAGAAATCGCCTCTTTAAGTTGTTGTTCGAGTTCTTTGAGGCGACTCTCACGCTCGGCAATTACCTTGTCTTGTTTGACAAGTTCCTGATTGCGTTCATTGATAGTTTGGTCTTTCTTGGCAACTTCGCGGTTGCGCTCATTAATGGTTCGGTCAAGTTCCTGATTACGCTGATTGATAGTTTGGTCTTTCTGAGCCAGTTCCTGATTGCGCTGATTGATAGTTTGGTCTTTCTTGGCAAGTTCCTGGTCGCGTTGAGTGACTAATGCTTTTAATAGAATAATTCGCTCGTTGAGTTGATCCCTTTGCTGAAGCAGCTCCTGACGTTCAGCGAGAAGTGACTTAATTTCTGCACGCAGACTGGTAGTTTGCTGAGATATTTTCTTGAGTTGGTTGCGAGCTTGCTGGAAATTTTGATTCGTGATATCTAGACGCTGCTGGACTGAAGCTTGCTCTGCTCTGGTTTTAGCTAGCTCTGTCTCTACCTGGCTTTTTTGAGCATTAAGTCTCTGGATATCAGCCTTAGCGATTCTCAGTTTTTTTTGAATCGTTTCAAGTTCAAAAAGCCCTTGGCGTAGCGACCCGCTTGTCGCCAACAAAATCCCCAAAGTTGAGGTAGAAATCAAGCTACCCGTAATGATTGTGACGACAGTGGCAGTTTTGCGGGGGCGTAGATTAAATAAACTCAGCCGCGCTTTGCCGACTTTCGTGCCGATGCGATCGCCTAGTGTTCCAAGCACGCCCCCCAACACCAAAATTGCCACGATTAGGATGTAAGTGCTGGTCATCGCATACGCTCAATCCGTCCAGATACAGCCTATCTTATGGGTGTAGGGGGTTATGCTCTTTTGCCAACAAATACCGACTAGGGATTAGGAGTTAGGTAAAACCCTAGTGCCTAGTCCCCAGCTCCTAGTCTCTAATTTCCCAAATCAGGTGAACTGCTGACTCAGAGCAACCGGGTTGTGGACAGTAATTTTTTTCTTGTGAATCGCAATCATTTTTTCTGAGCGCAGATCTCCTAGTAAACGGGTGACTGTGACGCGGGTTGAGCCAATTGCTTCCGCGATCGCTTGATGAGACAGCTTCAGGTCAATCGTGATCCCCTCTGCCGTCGGGACTCCAAAGTCACGGCACAGAATTAACAAAAAACTGACTAATCGAGAACCCATGTCCCGGTGAGCCAAGGTTTCAATCATCATTTCCGTCTGTAAGATGCGAGACGAAAGCCCTCGTAACATCAACATCGACAGATCTGGGTTGTCCTTGAGCGATTGCTCTACCTGATCGATCGGTGCGGAAAGCAACTCTACCGGGGTAAAGGCAACCGCGTGGTAAAAGCGATCGGAGCGGTGACCTGTAATCAGCGATAGGACGCCAAAAACACTGTTTTCTCGCAACAGAGCCACCGTGATTTCTTCGCCTGCCTCATAAACTCTGGAAAGCTTTACGGCACCTTTTATCAAAAAGTAAACTCGTTCTGCGGGGTCTCCTGGGAAAAAAATCGTTTTTCCCCGCTCAAACGTTTCAACAACAGGTGGAAAGGCTCCACCGCCCATTTGACGAAACACAGCTGCTAGCGGTCTATTTTGCGTCACGACCATATCCATTGCTCTCTTGCCAACGCCCTGGCGACTTGGTGTCAATACAATACCGGTGAAGCTTGAGACTCACGAACCGGCTGTGAAAAGCTCCTGACTGTATCCAAGAATACTTAATCCCAGTCCAAGATAGTTTTTTGTACAAATTGATACATAATTTGTTGAGGTGTCAGTAACTAGCTGACCTATCAAGTTGAGAGCAGACCTTTTGGGTCATAATACACCCTG
>JALYGX010000132.1 GCA_030776905.1 Cyanobacteriota bacterium
GGTCCCACGGGACCTTGCGGTCCCTGTTCAGAAATTTACTATGATTTCCATCCAGAACTGGGAGACGAACACATCGACCTGGAAGATGGTACTCGGTTCATCGAGTTCTATAACCTGGTGTTCATGCAATATAACCGGGACATCGAAGGTAACTTAGTCCCGCTGAAAAATAAAAACATTGACACTGGGATGGGACTGGAGAGGATGGCGCAAATCCTCCAGAAAGTACCCAACAACTACGAAACCGACCTAATTTTCCCAATTATCAAAACTGCGGCTGAAATTGCTGGAATTGACTACGCCAAAAGTGAGGAGAACACTAAAGTCTCTCTCAAAGTAATTGGCGACCACGTTCGGGCAGTCGTTCACATGATTGCCGATGGCATTACTGCCTCAAACACGGGTCGCGGCTATGTATTGCGCCGCCTGCTGCGTCGGGTGGTGCGTCATGGGCGCTTGATTGGGATTCAAGGCGAATTTACATCTCAAGTAGCAGAGAGTGCGATCGCCCTTTCAGAATCTGCTTATCCCAATGTGAGGGAACGGGCAGATGTCATCAAAGCCGACCTCCAACGGGAAGAATCCCAATTCCTCAAAACCTTGGGACGGGGCGAGAAAATGCTAGCCGATATAGTGCAGCAAATACAAAAAACGAAGGTAGTAGAAGCCTTCAAAGACAATGTGCAGCAAGCACAGAAAAATCTGTCTATTCCAGGTCGAGAAGTCTTTATCCTCTATGATACCTACGGCTTTCCATTGGAACTAACACAGGAAATTGCCGAAGAACAGGGTTTGGTCTTGGATATCGAAGGCTTTGAGGAGGAAATGGAGAAACAGCGTCTGCGTTCCCAAGAAGCCCACGAAACCATCGATTTGATGGCGCGGGGTTCCTTAGAAAAGCTGGCGTCAGGAGTAGCAGCTACAGAATTTATCGGTTATACCCTACCTGCAACTCAGGCAATGATAACCGCAGTCATTGCAGAGGGGAACCCGGTTGAGTCGGCACAGGCAGGTACTCAGGTGCAAGTGGTTCTCGACCAAACGCCTTTTTATGCAGAATCTGGGGGACAAATCGGCGATCGCGGCTACTTAAGCGGCGAGGATGTTCTGGTACGCATTGAAGACGTGAAGAAAGAAGCGAATCTTTTTGTCCACTTCGGTCACATCGAACGTGGCACATTAGGGTTAGGAGCAAGGGTAACAGCTCAAATCGACCGTGCCTGCCGTCGTCGCCTTCAAGCTAACCATACGGCAACCCACCTACTACAAGCCGCACTCAAACAGATTGTTGACCCCTCCATCTCCCAAGCAGGTTCTCTGGTAGCCTTTGACCGCTTGCGCTTTGACTTCCACTCCCCTCGTGCCGTGACTCCGCAAGAAATACAACAAATTGAGGAGCAGGTCAATACCTGGATTGCGGAGGCGCATGAAGCAGACGTGGCTGTGATGCCAATTGCCGAAGCAAAAGCTAAAGGTGCGATCGCCATGTTCGGAGAAAAGTACGGTGACGAGGTGCGGGTGATTGATTTCCCTGGCGTCTCGATGGAACTGTGCGGCGGTACTCACGTCAACAATACAGCAGAGATAGGAGTCTTCAAAATTGTTTCTGAAGGCGGTGTGGCGGCGGGTATCCGGCGGATTGAAGCCGTGGCGGGACCGGCGGTGCTGGACTATTTGAATGTCAGGGATAAAGTAGTTCGGGAATTAAGTGATCGCTTTAAAGTTAAACCGGAAGAACTGCCCGATCGCATTACCAACCTTCAGAACGAACTCAAAACGTCCCAAAAACAACTAGATAGCCTCAAGCAAGAACTAGCTTTAGCCAAATCTGACCAACTCCTAGCACAAGCTGAGTCAGTGGGTGAGTTCAAAATTCTTGTTGCCAACTTGGGAGAAGTTGACCCAGAGGCACTAAAAACAGCAGCGGAACGATTACAGCAAAAACTGGGCGAAAGTGCAGTTGTGTTGGGTTCTGTTCCCGAAGCAGACAAAGTGAGCTTAGTTGCAGTGTTTAGCAAAGGTGTCAATGGAAAGGGCTTACAGGCGGGGAAATTCATTGGTGCGATCGCTAAAATCTGCGGCGGTGGCGGTGGTGGACGCCCCAACCTCGCTCAAGCAGGTGGACGCGACCCCAGCAAGCTAGCAGAAGCCCTCGACAGTGCAAAGACTCAACTCCACTCTTCACTTCTCTAGTGTCAATCTCCTAGCTTTAGGCGCAAATTAGGACTCAGCACTCAGCCACCCTGTGTCACTCGATAAAGTGTCACTTCTGTTAGTAGTTGTGAAGGCTACAGAGCGATATGCTTCAGTTGTGTGTGAGGAGTGGTTCAGTAAAGAAAAAGCGCTTGGGGTCGAAACACGGCAAGACTCCCAAGCGCTTTTTCAATAGGGCAATTAGAAAAGTGCCCTTCCCAGTAAAAAGGATTGAAACCGCTTTGAAGTTGTTTACATTGAGAAGGAGAGCTTTTTCCTTTTGCAGCAACAGTACTTGAAATTGATACCATTCATTCAATAAGCGAGAGTTTCGGGCATATCAGATAGCTATGCTAGTGCAGCGTGGCAAAAATAAGTATCTTGAAAGTGCTGAGTGTGAAGAGAGGGCTTTCATGTTTTCGTTGTGTACTCGCGTTCATACTGCCTAACTAGCTAAAATGTCCTCCTCGTCCTCCTCGTCTCCCTTGTCCTCCTTGTCACTGAGAGGTAGTCAAAAATTTCTGCCGCCATGCACTAGTTGCCTTGGAATACGATTGATGGATGTTTTACTGCCTGAAGATGAAGCAGCGAGACTTGATGCCTTATGCGAGTGCAAGATTCTCGACACTCCTCCTGAAAAGGCATTTGATGATATCACTCGTTTAGCTGCCTATATCTGTGGCACCCCTATTGCCTTGATCAGCCTGGTCGATGCTGACCGCCAGTGGTTCAAGTCTAAGGTAGGTTTAGATGTCACACAAACCCCACGAGATATTGCTTTCTGCGCTCATGCGATTTTGCAAAGAGATGTTTTGATTGTTCCAGATGCGCTAGCTGACGAACGCTTTGCTACCAACCCACTAGTAACCTCTAACCCTCATATCCGGTTTTATGCAGGCGTTCCTCTAATGACACCGGAAGGATACGCCCTGGGAACGCTCTGTGTAATTGACTATGTATCGCGACAACTTACCTCTGAACAGGTGGAGGCACTGCGGACACTAGGTCACCAAGTTAGCACGCAAATTCAACTCAGCCGTAATTTAGCTGAACTGGCAGATACCAGTTTTAAGCGCCGTCGAGCAGAGCAGGAGCTACAGGAAGCCAACGAGCAACTCAAAAACTGGGTAGGTGAACTCGAACAACGCAACCGCGAGATTATGCTGCTCAGTGAAATGAGTGACTTTTTGCAAGCGTGCCTCTCGGTGGAAGAAGCCAAAAGCGTGATTGGGGCTTTAGTAAGGCTCCTGTTTCCTGACATCAACGGTGCTGTCTTCATCAAGAACACCTCAAAGAACTTTGTCGAACCTGTTGCGGCTTGGGGAGCCGTTTCCACCAGCCAGACTCTGTTCGCACCCTATGAGTGCTGGGCACTGCGACGTAGTAGAGTCCATTGGATAGAAAACATAGAACTCGGTTTGACGTGCCAACATCTTCACGGTCACCCCTTACCCGCTGAATCGCTCTGTGTACCAATGTCAGCGCAGGGTGAAGCATTAGGTTTGCTGTATTTGAGCGCTCAAGAATTAGGGCAATTGACCACTGCCAAGCGACGGTTGGCAATTACTGTCGCCGAACAAATTGCCCTAGCTTTAGCCAACTTAAAACTGCGGGAGAATCTCCGAAATCAAAGCATTCGCGACCCACTGACAGGCTTGTTCAATCGACGTTACTTAGAGGAATCTCTGGAACGGGAGGTGAGTCGAGCGGAGCGGAAAGAGCAACCTTTGGGAATTATCATGCTCGATGTTGACCACTTCAAGCAATTCAATGACAAGTTCGGTCATGAGGCGGGTGATGCCGTGCTACGGGAATTAGGGAAATTTTTACTAAAACATATTCGCGGCTCAGATATTGCCTGCCGCTACGGAGGTGAGGAGTTGACGTTGATTTTGCCAGAGGCTCCTCTAGATGTACTCCAGCAGCGAGCAGAGCAACTGCGGGAAGGAGTGAAGCACTTGAAAGTGCCGCATCGTCAGCAACGGCTCGGTGTAATTACGTTTTCAATTGGTGTGGCTTGCTTTCCCGAACATGGTTTGACCGGAGAGGCTGTGCTTGAGGCAGCAGATGTCGCTCTGTACCGTGCCAAAGAGGAGGGACGCGATCGCGTGGCGATCGCGTCTTGACAATCAGCAGTGATTCTCAACTCAGTAGGTTGGGTTGAAGCAATCGAAACCCATACCAGCATTGAAAGTAACTTGGTATTCAATCACTGCGGTCAGCGTTTTGGTGTCATGGATTGAGCAAGTTGAAGCGCTTGGTCTAGAATTTCAGAGGCTTTGTCTTTATTTGAGGAATTTGAAGAGTCGAATCGAGAATTGACGCGATTGGCAAGCACGGAGAGAATGTTTCCCAGAGGTCCTTTGTTGTCTCGTTCTCTTGCCACATATTGTTGTGCGATCGCTGTCAGGGTTTCAGCTCTGGAACTTTTGTTTGTAATGGATTGAGCAACCTGAAGTGCTTGATCAAATTTCCCCTGTTTGGCAAACCCACGGGCGATCCAGGGGGATGTCCACTCCATATCTTGTGACTTAGCCAATTGCATAGCTCGCTCAGGCTGCCCTGCCTCAACGTAACCGGATACCACACCCGACTGCATATCCTTAAGATTCCACTTTTGCACGATCTCAAGCGCGCGATCAGGCTGCCCTGCCTTCAGGTAACCTAATACCAGTTCCGACATTATGCCCTTAACATTCCACTTTTGGACGATATCAAGCGCTTGGTCGTTCTGTCCAATCTTTATATAGTGCCTGACAATCCCGATAAACGTACCGTTGCGGTTTCCAATCGATTGTGCCAGTTTAACCGCTTGGTCAGAGTCTCCAGCTTTGGCATAAGCGATCGCAATTCTACTGAACGCACTCTCCCTCCCATTGACATTCTTGATGGAGCGAGCAATTTCCTGTGCCTGCTCAAAGTCTCCTATTTCTGCGTAACCTTGAGCTACTCTAACTAATGCATCATCATTAATTGCCTGCGCCGCTGTACGAGCTTCGGCTAGAGTCGCGATTGCCTTGTTCTTCTGCCCCAAGGCTGCATACTCGATCGCTGTGTCAGTCAGTTGATTAACTTTATCAAGAGGAAAGCGCTTGTCTGCAAGCGTCCGTATCTTTGGCAAGGATTGATCTAGGACTTCGATTGCTCGACCTTCTTGTCCAACTTTTGCAAATTGTTTAGCAATCCTGAGCATCTGATAGGCTTTTATTGCGCCATTTTCCTGAGATTTTGCCTCGTCAATAGCCGCTCCACTCTCAAGCGCACGCTCTAGCACTTGAGGCACTTGTTCCATTTGTCCAGCTTGACTAAGCTGTTCGGCAATTCCAATCAGGGTCAGGGTTCTATATTCGACCTGGTCAAGGCGTTGTACGATCTTGATCGCTTCGTTCAAGACCTTGGTTGCCTGCTCATCCTCTCCAGCTTTTGCATAATGCCCCACCACCTCTGCCATAGCTATAGGAGTGAACACAGGATTGTTCACTCCTGTAATGATCTCAAGAGCCAAGTCGTAGTAACCAGCCTCGGCGTATTCCCTAGCTCGGTTTAGCAAAGACTCATCTGGAGAAGTTGCGCTGCGGCTACAGCCCGTTGCCGTTTGAGTACGGGCAATCTGGATGGCTTCTGCCAGAAGTTTCTTGCCCTTAGCTTCCTGTCCAACCAGGATATAGCCTCCAGCCACTTTCAGTATGGGGTTGGCTTTGAAGCATTCATTGGTATTCGCTTTCGTCAAGGGCAGGGCTTGGTCTAAAATCTTGACAGCCTGCTCAGATTTTCCAATCGCTGTGTATTGAACGGCAATGTTAGCCAATAGGCTAGCTTTTGCGGAGTAGGTTTCTACTGCCAGAACTTGACTCCCTGGAAAGAACGTCGCAATTAGTGCAGTGACAGCTAAAGTATTGAACTGGATTATGCTTTGAGCCATGATTTTCTCCCATCAACTTTTTGTTGCGCGACTACCAACGGGTGCTTAACCCGGCACCTTTAATGTAAAAGACAGAAAGGTTTTGCAGTTTGTATAGACCTGTTACAAAAGTTTATTGATTGGCTGGGAGTGCAGGAAAGAGATTAATCGCTCACTGCTACTTGCTCATATATTGCCGCCAACTCCGCTGGACTCATTTGCTCGTAACGTTCAAACGGCTGATGAATCCAAGGATCGTTGGGCAAGTAGTCCACGTAGTAATCGGGGGTGATAACGGAGCAGTCTTTGTACCAGATGACACCCGTGCGAATTTCTTCAATGTCAGTACCGTAATGATGCTCTAGCCATTTGATAGACTCCCGAAGGCTGATTCCAGAATCAACCAAGTCATCGATTAACAGCACACGGCTGCCTAATTGTTCGCTAGTCATTGCTAGGTGGCGAGAAAAGGTAATTGCCCCGCGAAGGCGATTTTCGGGTCCCGTATAAGAAGAAGCACAAAGAATTGCCATCGGCTTCCGGTAAAGCCGACAGAGGATGTCGCCCACCCGTAGTCCACCCTTAGCAATGCAGACAATTTGGTTGAAATCCCAGTTTGATTTATAGATTTTGGCAGCTAGCTGCTCGATTTTTTGATGGTACTCTGACCAAGAAATGTAAAGATCCGGCATACAAATAACTAGAAAGGCGTCAACGAGGAGTAAACAAAATTTTACAACGATTAATTAAACTCCTTGGTTTGGAATAGAACCACCCCCAGAGGTTATGTTATCGGTGTGCGATTTTGAGTCTCAATTGCTAGTTCATCTGCTGCTATGAGTAACATCTCCCCTTCTGACCCTTCTGTTCCCCCAGCTACACCCAAGCCAGAAAAGCTGAGTTTGAGTACAAAACTCGCTTACGGTGCTGGCGATTTGGGTCCAGCGATTACGGCAAATATTGGTGTGTTTTTTGCATTGTTTTTCTTTACCAACGTAGCGGGTTTGGGCGCTGGGTTGGCTGGCAGCATTCTGATGATTGGCAAAATCTGGGATGCGATTAACGACCCAATGGTGGGAGTATTGAGCGATCGCACCAAAAGTCGATGGGGTCGCCGACTTCCCTGGATGCTATATGGTGCGATTCCTTTTGGCATTACCTTCTTTTTGCAGTGGATTGTTCCCCAATTCAGTACTGACAAGAGTGCCAACAACTGGGCGCTGTTTTGGTACTACGTCATTATTGCCATTTTCTTCAACGTCTTTTATACAGTAGTTAACCTGCCTTACACTGCCCTGACACCAGAGCTAACCCAGGACTACAACGAACGCACCAGCCTCAATAGCTTTCGCTTTGCCTTCTCTATCGGTGGCAGTATCCTATCCTTGTTTATAGCTCTAGGTGTCTTCTCGCTGTTAAAAATTGAGCGTACTCAACAGTATCTAGTCTTAGCAGGCATTTGTACGATTCTCTCAGTCCTACCTCTATATTGGTGTGTTTGGGGAGTACGCGATCGCGTCCTTGCTTATGAAGCCCAACACCTTGAAACGGCAGAATCCGAACACCTTCCCATCCCAGAACAGCTACGCATCGCCTTCAGCAACGGACCCTTTTTGTTCGTTGTTGGTATTTATCTGTTTTCCTGGCTGGGTGTCCAAGTCACCGCCTCCATCCTTCCTTACTTTGTTGTCAACTGGATGGGTTTGCCAGAGCCTATGTTTAACCTAGTGGCGATCGCCGTTCAAGGCACCGCCTTAGTGATGCTATTTGTCTGGAGTGCTATTAGCCAGCGAGTTGGCAAAAAAGCCGTTTACTTCATGGGCATGATTTTATGGATTATCGCTCAAGCGGGTTTATTTTTCGTGCAACCCGGTCAAGTTGGCTTGATGTACTTGTTAGCCGTCATGGCAGGAGTTGGCGTTTCCACCGCTTACCTCATCCCCTGGTCAATGATGCCAGACGTGATCGAACTGGACGAACTGAAAACAGGTCAGCGACGGGAAGGCATCTTTTATGGCTTCATGGTATTGCTACAAAAATTTGGTTTGGCACTTGGTTTATTTTTAGTAGGACAGTCTTTAGAATGGGCGGGTTTTGTCGCAACTGTTCCAGGACAACCAGCACCCACTCAACCCGCTTCTGCACTCTTGGCAATCCGTATCGCCATCGGTCCTCTGCCCACAATTGCTTTAATTATCGGGATGATTCTCACCTACTTCTATCCCATCACCCGTGAAGTTCATGCTGAAATTCTCTTGAAGCTCAAGGAGCGCAATTCGGGCAAAGGAATTGACCCTGCTCACGAATGAAAAATTTACCTGCCGACTGGGCGATCGCTTTTGACCGAAGTATGATTTAATTCACTGGCGATTATTTTTGCGTGTGTCTACATACTCTTCAAGATTTTCACTGATGCAGCCGCATCTGTTTTAATCAACTGTTTCACTTATCTCAGGCCGAGAAATGTGTACCGTGTTAACGACATTTTTTAGAATTTAAAAAACTTGTTCGTATAGATGAACGAGATGTAACCGTTGTTGCACGGCAAAAGCTTATAACTGGTGATGCTGCAACAAGCCATAACCTCAGAAAACTATACCTTTGAGCGGGAATTTGGGAATGACGACGGATACGCTTAAGTTAGATGGTAAAACCTTTGTCCCTGCGGAGCAGCTACCCATTCCAGAGTGGCCTTGTGTCCTGAGTGAACGACCCCAGCCGACGCTTACTATTAAAGATAATGACCTGTTTTTAGTCACCGATACTTTAGGTAACATTGCTGGGTGTTTGGGAGATGACACGAACGCCAGCATGGGACTTTTCTGTCGCGATACACGGTTCCTCAGTCGCTTGGAGTTACAAATTAATGGACATTCGCCAGTGTTGCTCAGTAGCACGGCGGACAAAGGGTTTGCTCTCTCAGTGTTGTGTACCAACCCCAGTATGGATGGAGGAACGCGATTAGAGGGAGGGGATAAATTAGAGCCAGATGTTGAAGTAGACGGTTCAGCAATCTTTGAGTTTGCGCCCCTAAGAGCGGACACCCTTGGGATTAACCGTGAACTCGCCTTGAATGGCGCACTTTTTGAAGAATTAACGGTTTCCAACTACAGCACCAGTTCAATTCGCTTTCAGCTAAGCCTCAGCTTTGATGCGGATTTTGTGGACTTATTTGTAGTGCGGGGGTATGGTCGAAAAAATAAAGGGCAACTCTTACGAGCCTTACTAAAGGGGCAGGAGGCAGTATACGGCGAACAAGACGAAGCCTCTACTTTTGACGCTCGACGCTGTAGGCTCGACACGGAATTGACCCTTGCTTACCAAGGGTTAGATGGTGCGCTGATGCAATCTCACATTGAGTTCGTTCATCGCCAACCTGACTACTTGAAGGGTTATACGGCAGTTTGGGAAATCGAGTTGGATTCCCACGAGACACAGAAGCTGGGTTATCGGCTGCAAATGCTTACAGATAAGCGTCCCAGCTCCAACGTTAGTGCGCCGACGACGCTCGTACAGGCAAGGGCGGCTGAGTTATTAGAGCAGCAGGAGTGGCGTCAACA
>JALYGX010000133.1 GCA_030776905.1 Cyanobacteriota bacterium
CCCAAGAAAATCTGACAAAACGGAACCGTATCTGCGCCATGACCTTATTGGTTGTTACTTGTTAAATTTCTGACACCCTGATACAGCGGTTCTCTAGAAATTGTGTCCAGCTTCACCGAATCAAGAAGTTGAGTCCAAGCATCTGCCAAGACTGGGTCATTAGGGCGATCGCGCCGCAGTTCTGCAAGAGTACCCAGAGCTTCATACCAAAGTTGAGCTTTTGCATATATAGCAACACGCTCTTGAGGCGTTGCCCTTTGCAGGCGCTGTGCCAGAGTTGGGTCAGCTTCAACCCGCTTGATCGCGCCCTCCACAGTCATATTGTTCGAGTTATCTATGCTTGTGGAATCACACCTCAACGTTATTGCCCAGTGATATTCTTGATTGGTTTTCAAGGGGTAGAGGTTGGTAACTCTTAAGCTCATGAGACCAGGAGTGCCTACAATACCTCCGCCAGATTTCTCCAAAGGATACTCCGCTGAATAAACCACCTGCTTGTTTGCATCCTGCAATTCAAACTTCACTACCGGGGATTCTGCCTTATCAGCTCTCAGCTCAGGCATATACCAATAAATAGTTGGATACTCGGCAGTTGTGTTTCCCACCCCAAAAACTGGAACCAACGCGGCGAATTTCTCGCTGTTTACACACACATCGCGCGTTGCTCCACCTTGGCGGTTCTCAGGAGCTGGAGTGTCTGTACGGGGTGCACGGAAGGCACTTTCCAACACACGACCGAGTGAGGGAAGCGTAGACTGGGCTTTTACCTGTGCTGGTACATTAACTCCTAGTCCCAGCGTCAAAGCTACAGCCAATACTAATGGTGTGAAACGTGATGAGGGTGTGAACCAAGCCATGATAAAAGTAGTGTCTGAGTAGAGCGGGGTCAGGTATAAAGATGGCAGAACACACGCCTAGGTTCCAACACACCGATAACAAATTTACGAGAATCTGGTTCGTATTGATCGTCTGCCATAGTGTCAATATTCTAACCTGAGGCGATCTAGGCAACGATACTCTTAGTTTTGACTCTTATCTAAATCTTCATCTAGATTAAGTATGATTCCTGATTCAGCGTCATCTATTTCAGCAAAACCGAACCCTTTCGCAACAATTAGACCAATTGCTGCCTCGGCTTTGCAAGGCATTGCATTTTGGGGAGACACAATCATTGCGATTGATTCAACAAGCGGTTATCTCCTGCAAATCGATCCCAAGAGCGAGAACACAACTATTTTGAACTCGCTTCGGGAATCAGATTTTGCTGATGCTACTGGGCTGGCACTTTCCGGAGAAACCCTGTGGTTGACGTTGCAAAATAGTGTTTACTTTTGCCAGCTCAACGGCGATTTAACACTCCAGCACTTTGTGAGCTTGCCTTACACCGCTGATGGCGTTGCTGTTCGGCAATCAACGGTCTATGTCACCTGCAAAAAAGCTGGGTATATTTTCGTTTACAACCGCGATACAGGGCGCGAGATTACTCGGTTGCCTGCCCCAGGCGTTGGCGTTGAAAACATTACGGTGCGCGATGAGGAACTTTGGGTCTCGGACGCTGACGAACAGACAGTGTTCTGCCTCGATCGCGCAACGGGTAAAATTCAATTCAGCGTTCTGACTCCTTTTGAGAAACCTACGGGTTTAGCTTTTCACACTGACCTGCAAACAGGTCAAGATACCCTCTACGTTGCCTATGCGAGTGAGGAACCTTACATTCGGGATAACCCTAATGCCGAGCCGAATTACGAATTGCAGTATCGCGATCGCACATTCATTCACCCTCTGCACTTTAGATACTACCCTGACCGCCGCTATGCCCTTTCCAATGGCTATTTAATTGAAATGTCCTACGTCGAGGAACTCGCCCCTCTTGAGGATGTTGGACTAAAAGATGTCGAATGGCGCATTGCCCTTCCCTCAGAAACTGACCGACAAAAGATCAGAAACCTTGAATTCGTCGGTAGACCCTTTACAGAGGAAGTTCAGGATGGTCAGCGAGTAGCCGTCTTTAAATTCGATAGCCTTAAACCAGGAGAACGCCATATTTTTGGTTGGAAAGCCCTCCTGGAAGTTTGGAGCATAAAATACCGCCTAACCCCACGCGATGTCGAAAAAATCTCTGAGTTGCCGGCAGATTTTGAGAGCCGCTATTTGGTGGATAATGATGACCTAGCAATGGATACAGACATCATTCGCCAAGCTGCCAGCGAAGCGATTGGTCGGGAAACGAATTTATTACGGAAAATCTACAACATTCGCAACTATGTCTATGACAAACTTTCCTACGGTATTAAACCGCACATAGACACTCCAGACGTGGCACTAGAGCGGGGTGTTGGCTCCTGCGGTGAGTATCTGGGTATTTTACTAGCTTTAGGACGGCTCAACGGTATTGCCTGCCGCACTGTTGGTCGCTACAAATGCCCTCCCCATCCCGACAAGCTGGGTGTCCCTCTAGAACCAGACTTTAATCATGTTTGGATGGAATTTTATGTGCCAGGAGTTGGTTGGCTACCGATGGAATCTAATCCCGATGACATTGTGGAAGGGGGACCTTATCCTACCCGCTTTTTTATGGGTCTTGCCTGGTATCACATGGAACTCGGCAAAGGTATTTCCTTTGAAAATATCAGGAGTCAAGGCGAACCCGTGAGCAAGGAAAATACGTCTATTGGAGAGTTAGCGATTAATCATGTGAGGTTCAAGATTCTGGAAGAACTGCCTCCGCCTGAATTGACGTAGTTATCCAAGAATTATTCCGGCGTTTAGGGTCTTCTCGTTCGTTGTCATTAGTCATTGATTATTGACTGCACAAAGAACGAAGGACAACTAACTAAGTGTTGAGCATCTCTCTCCGGACACGTTCGCGATCGCGTCCTAAAATATCGACCTCGTAGCGTTCGGGAGAGAGAATAAGTTGAATTTTATTCTGGCGGCATTTTTGGGAAAGGTAATCTAGGGCAGACATACGATCGTCCTCGCTTAACGAGTCCAAGAATCCACCAAACCCTAAAAATGCCAGCCTATATATGGCTTGCTGACTAAATTGTCCCTGAAAGTAGCCGCCATGAGTATCTTTAATTCCCAACCCATAAGCAATAATTAGACGGACATAATACAACCAACGGGGTTCCCATCGCCATTTGGCTATGGTCAGTACTTGGCGATTTTTTGAGTTTGCTTTTATCGTGCGATCGGTGTAATCCGTACAGTCAAAATAAGTGAATAAGCTAGCAATTTCTTCTCGATCTTGCGCTTCCTCAAAATGAAACCCTGCTTGAATTTTTGATAAAGATTTATGTAAATTAAAGGAGTCAACAAAAAGAGTGTGGAGTAATTCTTTGTGCTGCTGTTGTCGAATATAATTCAGATTAATAATACCATATCCTTCATTATCTTTAACAGCCACATTACCTAACCTGTAGCCACTCTCTCTAGTCCGTGCGGGAAAAGAAAAGTAGTTGGCAAGAGTTGAAGCGAGTCTTAATGCTAAATCGCCTTCATTGCTAAACAGATAGGTTTCCGCAAAGCGGCGTAGAGATGAACGTAGGAAATTCGACCGTCCTGAGAGAATTGTATTAATTGGAATATCAGGTGCAACAAGCACCAAACGCTCTAAGGCAAAGACACTACCTATATCTGAAGTAGGCAATTTATTAGTTAGTCCTAAAGTCCCTACCGAGTTTAAGTCAAATACATCGGATAGGACTCTTACCGCACTAGTGACGACATACGCCCCCATACTGTGACCGATAAAGGTAAGCTTAATTCGATTATTATCTTTCCAATACCTTTTAGCTTTATTTTCTAGTATCTCCACAGCACGGTCTCGGATTTTGACTAATTCTACATCTGTTTCTTGTTTGATAATTTCTTCGGTAATTATTAAAACACGTTCGATATATTCTGGCATCAGTAAATTACTTTGATTATCTACTGAAGTTTTAATTCGGCTTGAATCAAAGCTCTTATCTTTGCAATAATCATTGACTACTTTTTCACAAATGGCTTCTAAGGTTGGCTCTTCCTCCCTTGTAATGATAATTTTTTCCAAGGCTAATTGAGTTTTTAACCTTTGTAAAACTAAATATTTGAGTTTGCTGACTAGAGTAACCTTTTGCAGGTGCTGTTCTTTAACATAGGTAACTAGTTCTTTATCTAACTGCCTAATTAATTCAACTAGATCGGGTACTCCATAATTAGTAGCTCGATAGTAATCTCGAAAGTAAATCAGCAATCTTAAGATTACTAAAGTTACTACAAAGAAGAACATTGTAGTTAAAACTAAGATAAGAACTGAGAAGAAAAAAGAAACTAGAGGATTAACTAAAATTTTGTGAAAGTCAAATATTAGGGAAAGTGAAATTCCAATGATACCAAAAAATAAAATTACACGAGGTAATATTGGTAGAGCGACAAGAGCGTGATAGGCTTTTGCCAATAACCAGCTATTATCGCCCATT
>JALYGX010000134.1 GCA_030776905.1 Cyanobacteriota bacterium
ATAGGCGATCGCATCTTAGAAGTTTACGGCAACTCACCATCACTCTCTTCTGTTAAAGTTTCATCATCCAATGCATTTCCTCACAGTAGGGATAGGATAATGGTTCGAGTCCTTTTGCGGGCAACCACGCGAATGCTAGCAGAACTTATCCAAGACTTACAGCAGGAGACGCGGGACAATCTCGAAAGAGAGGAGCGGTTTATTACTAGCGAGGTAAGCTGGGAGCAGTACGAAGCCTTACTACTCAAGCTGGAAGACAACTCTTACTACCGCCTCACCTATATAGATGGAGTGTTAGAAATTTTGTCACCAAGTCGCCGTCACGAGGGAGCCAAGAAACGCATCGCGACTTTGTTGGAAGTTTATTTTGAGGAAACTGATACTGAATATTTTCCGCTCGGTTCCACAACTTTACGCAGACAAGAACAGCGGGGGGGTACGGAACCTGATGAAAGTTACTGCATTGGTACGGACAAAGAGTTTCCTGACTTGGTTATCGAAGTAGTCTTCACCAGTGGCGGGGTAGATAAATTAGGTGTTTACAAAAAGCTAGGAGTGACAGAGGTTTGGTTCTGGGAAAAGGCTCGATTCTCCCTGCATCGCTTGCGGGGGGATAACTATGAACCAATCTCTAAAAGTGAGTTACTCCCAAATCTAGATTTAGCGCTGCTGGTTGAGTATGTACAACACCCCAACCCGCTTTTAGCGGTCAAAGAGTTTCGTCAACAAATTCGACGAAGAACTAATTGAATGTAATCAATGCGATCGCACTCTTCGAGTCAAGCTGTGGGCGGTTTCCTCCGGAATATATTAGTTTCAATTGAATCCCATACAGGTCGTTATAATCTGCCCCATCCTCGTAGTTAATACGGCTCCTACCTCTGCTGCGCCTGACTTTTAATCAACCGTTGCACACTCACCAACGCCCGATTTAACTCATAAGTCCGATGTTCTGGATTATTCAAATACGCCTGTTGTTCCTCCTCAATCATCTGCACGTCCTGACCCACCAATCCATCCAGTAACTTTTGCGCCGAACCAAACAAACTATCTTTCACAAACTGACGAAACTGCACTGGCAACTTGTGCAAACGCCAAAAGGCATTAAGCGACGTGAAATGAATCAGATAAGCACGAGTTTCTGTCTCGCTTATCGGACAAAGTAGACAATAAATCTTGAAGTCTTTCCCCAATGTTGAAACCCAATGCGGGTAAACATAACTGACATCCAAAGGTTCTGGATGGAGCCGTCGTAAGGCTGGAAAAAATAGCTGAGAAATCGACCAGATTTTGTCAATTTTGTAGTAGCTTTGAGCCTGATAGTGAGCATCGACACGGTTAGCGTCTTCTTGGATATCTTCTAACACAGCATCTGTCCAAGCCTGCCAGTCCTGATGCAAATGCCCGTGGTACATATCCATCAGATTTTCTATGAGAAAGGAATAGTGAGCCTTACAGTTAATAACTGAAACAGTAGCGATGTAGTTGAGATGTTCCCACTCTGGTACACCCATCGGCTGTAAGGGTGCAGTCTCAGCATCTCCAGGAAACAGCCAGATAAAGCCATCTTGTTCCTGTACTAAATACTTGCGGATTTTACAGTTGGGTAGTTTCTGATTTTCAGCCAGATAAGGAACGGCTGCACATTCGCCACTTGACTCAAAGAGCCATCCGTGGTAAGCACATTCCAGCAGTTCGCCCATGACGCGACCATGACTGAGTTTAACCTGCCGATGGGGACAACGGTCTTCTAGGGCGTGGACAGCACCACTACCATCTCGATAAAGGACAATGGGGTGATTCCAGAGGGTGACGCCTAGAGGTTGGGTTTGAACTTCCGTACTGCGGGCAACCACATACCAATGATTAGGATTGATGCCTAGCTGACGAATATCAAGGTGCTGGGCGACTGGGGAGAGAGAGGACATGAGGGTAGCAACCTTGTCGATGGTTAATAGTTAGAACCACTGATGAATACAGGTCAATCAGCGTTTATCAGTGCTTTTATTTCAAATCTTCAAAATACCTTCTGGATTTACGGAGAAAAGCGATCGCCTTTGCAAGCCTTCTCGATGCAGAATCTCATTCGCCGCTAGCAATCCACTGCTAATTGCTCGTTCCATCAAACCAGAAGGAAACGGCATCTTCACCCAGTCCCCGGCAAATACGAGATTAGGGACACTCGTGCTAGTTTCCGGTCGTTCTGCATAACTGTCGGGTGGATAGCCTGAGAAGTTTTTCTGATTGACTAATTCCCGATGCAGCATAGTTGCTGACTTCAGTTCTGGCACAATTTCATAGAGTTCTTGCTCAAATGTCGTCAGCAGTGCTTGCTGATTGGGAAATTCTTTCTCTTTGTAGCAGTAAGCGTGTAACTCCACAACGCTGCCTCCCGTTTTCTGATGCCATGCGATGAATTGATCTTGAATTCGATGATAGAGGGTGATGCTATCCGTGAGTTGATAGCCGGAGAGAGAGGAAAAGTTACTGTGTTGCCAGTCAAAGTCGCGGTCAAACCAGAAACGACCAACGGCGAATGGATCAGCTACGCTTAATTTCTCCACCTGACTATGCACCTGCTGATCGACCTCACCCTGACAAAGTTTAAATAGCTGTTGGACTCCAGGTACATCTGTCGCAAAGACATAGTAATCTGCCTTAATTGTTTCTCCAGATGTCTGTAGGGGCGCAACACCTTGCCTCGCTACCAGTTGCACCTCGTCTTCGGTACGTTGAGCGATTTGGAACCGGGGTAAATCCCGTTTGGCGGGTCCCGCAATCACTCGCCCCTGGGCGTCGTAAACTGCGCCGTGGCAAGGGCAAAGAAACTTCCCATCAACTTGAGGTTGCACCGTACAACCCTGGTGAGTACAGGTAAGAGAAATGGCTTCACTTCCCCCCGATGCTGCGGCAAAAACCGCATCTCCAGCACCGTAATATTCCAGCGATTGGGAATTGGGAATTGGGTGACGCTGGACGGGGGAATTCATTTCCCGCGTAGGAGAGGCAGACGTAGGGAATTGGGAAGAAGATGATGCTGAGAGGTCTTCCACAAAATTCTCCCCATCCCCGTGTCCCCGCGTCCCCGCGTCTTCTTCCCCACTTCCCATATTGGGGTTACGCTTCACCCAAAAGGGAACATCACTTTGGGCATTCCCTTGTTGATAGCTAAGAGAATCAATCTTGCCTTGCTGCCAGTTAACACTACTCACTGTTGCTTCAGTGACTATTTTGCCGCCTCGGCTTTGAATGGCTGTAGCGATCGGCTGCACTAAACTAGTGCCCATATCTTGCCGCGTGCCGTTGAAGGCAAGTCCTTCAGGATTGCCAAAAAAGTAGAAGTGGAAAAACTGCATCAGTTCTCCCACACTTAGCTCATCTGGGGCATTCAGGCTAGATTTGGCAAAGGGTAAAAAGTACAAGTCATAAAGCCCTTGGGGGAAATCTCGTTCCACCCATTGGGCAACGGAAAGATGATCGAGGCGATCGAAACTCTTGGGAATTTGGAATCCACCGATCGCTTGGAAGACTTGCCAGTGTCCCAGTTTGGTGAGATTGATGCCCCAACGCAACCAATTGGGAGACGCGATCGCTAAATCAACAATATTCCAAGGAAATGCCGAATGGTTAGGTCGAAACACCTCTGGCTGGTACTTGTCATCTCGGAAAACAACCGAGTAAGACTCTAACGATACAAAATTATCGCGGATATTTAGTTCTTCAACCAAGCTGTTGAGGTTGTAATACTGGGGGAAGAAGCCGTGGAAGCCGTGTTCCATCATGAAGGTTTCATTGCCCACTTGGATCGGCCAGCTAGCAATTTTACCTCCCAATTGAGGCGATCGCTCCAACAGCGTCACCGTAAAACCTCGCTGGGACAGTTCATAAGCACAGGCTAATCCAGCTAATCCAGCACCCACTACAACAACACTTTTTTGTTGGTTTAGCTGCTGTGGTAAATCTAGAGTGTCTTGCTGAAAAACTGTTGGCTGAGGCTTAGAGAAGCGGGAGTATCCTAGCATCCCTCCCGTGGCACCAACCCCTAATAGTTTTAAGGCAGTCCGTCGAGAGATGGGTGGCAATCCAGGAGAATTAGATGATTGATTCATGAAATACTAAAGCTGAATTTTCAGACAATGAGCCTGGTCTACCTAATAAATTCGGTAGGTTAGTAGACCTAAAATTAAAAAAAATTATCGGGGTCGCAACCCGTCTAGGAAGACTGAAACTAGCTCACAAGCCATAACATCCTTTGGCAAGGTTTCCGGTAAAGTACTGGCGTACTGGATACCATCCATAACCGATAGAAAAAAACCAGAGAGGTTCTCAGGTGTCACATCTCGGATTTGACCTTGTTCTTGCGCCGCTACGAACGCTTCCTTAATAGGGTCTAAGATGCACTCTTGAGCTACCAACGACAACCGTTGGTTTTGCTCCTCGCTCAAAGCTGGCATATCGGTACGCATCAGGCTCAAAAAATGGATAGGTGGCTGTGAGATGAACCAATGGGAAGCCGCCTGCAACTGTGTTCTCAAATCTGACCCAGCTTCGGCAAGCGCCTGCTGTAAACCATTTCGATGCCGTTCAAAAACTTGTTCGGTCACGGTGATGAACAGTTGCTCCTTGGTAGGAAAGTGATAGTACAGTGATGCCTGACGAATTCCCACTTCCTCAGCGATATCTCGCATCGTCACAACGTTATAACTCCGTTCGCGGAAGAGACTTTCCGCCGCGACTAAGATACGTTCGCGTGCGTTTAATGGAACTTGGTCAGACACTTCAAGTCAATCGGGAAATTGGCAAGTTACCTAGTAACTGGTAGACTACCTACTAGTCAGTAGTTTCGAGAAATTTCTGAGCTTTGTCAAGGGATTGGGCGAGACTTTAGAAACTTTTAACGTGAAATGAAATATTGGCGCGAAACCCTTGCTGTAGCACAAAGAATCTTGATTGAACTATGGCGACGCCGCCGTAGCCTGATTTTTTGGAGTATTTTTCCAATTTCCGTGCTGTTACTCAACGGCTTTATTTTGGCAGAACGAGCCAAGCTATCAACCGCTAAAGCCTTTGAAAGTGCTGCACCTTCCACGTTAGTGGGTGCTGCCTTATTTTTTAGTTGCCTCGGTGGTAGTGTAGCAACGGTAGTTGCCGAGCGAGAGCAGCAAACTCTCAAACGCTTATTTATCTCGCCCCTCAGTGGAACCTCGTACTTTTTAGGTATCTTTTTCGCCCACAGTTGCATTGGTATCGGACAAACCATACTGGTTTATACCGTTTCAGCTTTTTTAGGAGCCGAGTTTCAAGGCTCTGTGCTGCTGGGGGTACTAATTATCTTACTCAGTATTATTTCTTATGTGGGTGTAGGATTTATTCTCGGTACACAGTTTGCGCGGCGGACTGAAGATGTTAATTCTTTGGTAGCGGCTTTCGGCGTGCCTCTATTAATTCTAGGGGGGGCATTTCTGCCAACATCGTTGTTTCCGAAGCAGTTGCTAGAGATTGCCAAATTTAACCCGATTTATCACATGAATGAAGCATTACTGGGTGTCTGGGCGAGTGGCAAGGGCTTGACAGACATTGCCTATCATTTTTGGTTTTTATCTGCGTTCGCTGTATTAATGATTGCAGGCGGCTGGCTTTCTTACCAACGAATGCTGAGGACAGAAAGAAAGTTATAAAGCGAAGTGAGCCAAGACACCTAACGCCTTGGGTTCTTTATCTGAATCTGAGTTTCCTACTTCCTTCCCGCCAGAAGATTACCTTATTCTCCTCTTCCTCGGCTCCCCCTGCCTCCCCTGCTACCTCTGACTCGGATAGAATATTCTCTTAGAGACACAAGTCTCAGTAAATTCCCCCTTCAAAGTAAAAGCCTTTAAAACTAAAGTATAGTAGGTGACCTATTAGGCTCTAAATTGATTTAGGAAGATTTTCTAACTCATGACAAAAATATTAGTAATTGAAGACGACCCCGATATCCGCGAAAACCTGGTAGAACTTTTGTCAGATAAGTATGAAGTAATTGAGTCTTCTGGGGGCATTGTCGGCTTAGAAACCTTGATGAAGGAAAAGCCAGATTTAGTGCTGTGCGATGTCATGATGCCTGGAGTAGATGGATATGGAGTATTGACAGCTATGCGTCAAAATCCTACTACAGCTAATACTCCTTTCATTTTTCTGTCGGCTAAATCTACGAAAGATGATATCCGTTTAGGGATGGAGTTAACCGCAGATGATTACCTTACTAAACCCTATACGCGCCGAGAACTTTTTAGCGCGATCGAGGCACGTTTGAGGCGAGTCCAAAAATCAAGTTAGGAAGTTTTAGAGTATTTCGGAAAAACCCCGCTCGCTTTGGAGGGCGGGGTTCTCATTTATAAATAAATGTTCTAAATGTAGACCGATGGATTTATTTTCGGATGCCTCCTAAAGCTGTTCTGCGGCGTAAACCCTTCACAATCCAGTAGCAGTCCTGTTAATTTAAAACTGACAATTCAAATTTTTGAACTCGTGCTAAGTATCGAAAAGCTGAGAAAATCTTATGGGAAACGCTCAGTTCTTCAAGATTTGACGCTAAACATCTGCTCTGGAGAAATTTACGGTCTACTCGGACCCAATGGAGCGGGGAAGACAACGACTATCAATATTATCTGTAATTTACTTCGGGCAGATAGTGGTGCGATCGCGATCGACAACCAAGCCGTTTCTGAGGCAACGAAAAAGCTGATCGGTGTTGCGCCTCAAGAAAATTTACTTTATAAAACTCTAAGCTGCGAGGAAAATCTAAATTTCTACGCTCGGATTTACGGCTTAAAGGCTCAACAACGGCGGCAACAAGTGCAGGATTGTTTAGCAGCGGTTAACCTTGCAGATAGAGCGAAAAGCCCTGTAGAAACCCTGAGTGGAGGGATGCAACGGCGATTGAATATTGCGGTGGCGCTGGTGCATCAGCCGAAGTTGGTAATTTTGGATGAACCGACTACTGGCTTAGATATTGAAGCACGTTATGAGATTTGGGACTTGATTCGCGGTTTAAAAAGTCAAGGAATTACCACTCTGCTGACGACTCATTTGTTAGATGAAGCCGAACGTCTTTGTCAGCGAATTGGGATTCTTAAGGGAGGACGAATTGTAGCTGAGGGAAGTTTGGAAGAGTTGCGGCAAAGGATTTCAGCACAAGAGATTGTGGTCATTCAAACAGCCGAGGAGGAAAAAGCGATCGCTCGTGCTCAAGAATGGGGTTTCACTCACCGACGCTACGGCACTGACCTTGCTTTTTGGTTACCAGAACAGCTAGAACTCAAAGAAATTATCTCGCGCTTTGATGGCATCCCCCTCGATTCAATTGCACGGCAACCCGTGCGCTTGGAGCATATTTATGTGGAGGTGACCCAACAAAAGTAGCAGCAATGTCTAATTCCTCAGTAATTCACGAGGCGTCTTCAATTCCCATCACCGAATCTTCTAACGCCCGTTCAACGTCGCCTAATTCTTTTTGAGTGGGTGGATCGAGTTCCGTTGGTTTGTCCGAGTTGGCAGTTTGCTCATATTCATCAACCAATTCGTTGATGGCTTGTTTATTGAGCGTTGGGTCGTGAGCAACGGCAGCCGCTTCCTGGTCTTGGGGTCTTGAGTTATCGTGTATCATCGCCCAACTCCTGACAATTTTTGTTATCCTGTCTCACCATTACTCAAACTTAGCGCCACGTCATCTATCCGTAGTTAACTGTTGGGTTCTGGTATTTAATTTGAAAAGAGTACTGAGTGCTGAGTATCGCGGTAGATGTAGGGCGCACGGCTGTGCACCCGAACCAAACACCACTGTCAGTCACTGATTCAAAAATCTTCTTCTTCGTAATACTGCTCCGGCTGCCTTCCAGCCAATTGCCATAATACGGGCGCGATCGCTCCCCCAATTACTCCCAAACCAACACTAAACGCCAGTACAATACCCACGGGTAGCTGAATTGTTTCAAAGCTTAAAAACTTCACCGATACTGGCGTGATGTTTTGGATAGATACGATAGCGATCGCACCTATCCATCCAGCGACAATCACAGAAGTGAGCAGATTAGCGAAGGTTTTCATAATCGGAATCCCAGATATACACAGATTATCTTTTACCTCTGCCCACTCGTCACTCCTCACCCAGCACTCGTCACTCACCTCTCTCAAGACAGATAATGAGAAACAACAATAGCTTTTCAGGTGTCATTTGCACGATGCAAATGGTACATTAGCTGCAACAGGAATTTAATCAGCTAAAAGCCTGAGGGCATGGCAGCGCTCCAGACGTTGCCCCTGCGCCAAAGCCACTGGGAGTACATATTATCGGAGCTGTAAGCGAACGTGATCCAGACTGAAACCCCAACCCTACATGCGGTTCAAACTGAAGTTTCTCGTCTGCGAGAAGAGTTGCAACTGAGAGACCAGCTTGTGCAGCAGCTGTCTCAAGAGCTATTCCGCCTCGTCAAGGGCAATGCTCATTTTGCCCCCCCGCAGGAGGTTTCTGAGCGTCACCAAACCCAGATGCGAGTCTTGCGGGAACAGTTGCAAGATGTCGAGCAGCAGGTAACGTTTTACCAAGATCAGATTACAAGCCGTGATGGAGAAATTTATCAATTGCGGCAGTCGGTGCAGGAATTAACAGAGCGATCGCGAATGCTCGAACAAGTGGTACAGGAATTGCCACAAATTTATCGCCAGAAGTTTGCCGAGCGCATGGCACCTGTAAGAGAGAAAGTGGCGATGTTACAACGGGAAAATCGACAACTTCATGCTGAACTGCAAAGTGTCAGTTACAGGTTGGCAGTAAGAAGTCGCAACATCACGCGAATTGATTTGCCCAGTTTCTCACGTCCGCGCGGTCCAATCCCAACCTTTGGGAATGTCTAGGGTTCTCATCGTCGTCGATACCCAGGTAGAAGAGACGGGAAAATTAGCTGGGGCTTTACCGACTACGGTGCAAATGGTGAATGCGATGAAGGAGGCAATTGCCTCACCTTCACCAACATCAGTAACCGTAGAGGTAATTCCATCAACTGACTTGCCCCAAGCCTTATTGCATCCAAATCAGGGTAGCCATCTCACAGCTAAGGACATCATTTGGTGTCCGTTGACTCTTGAGGTGCCGAACACCCTGCAATTTCCCGCTCGAAGCATCTTCCAGGCTTGCAACGACGTGACAAGCTTACGCCAGCAGGTGAAGCAAAAGTTCGGATATGCGACGGGTGAGAGTACTCAAGGATTAGACAATTTCTACTTACCAGTGGTTCTAACTGCAAAAGGGCCACTTTACGGAGAAGTCATTCGTGAGGAAAAGACCAGCCGTCTCTATCAACAACCTGTAGATTTACTTGACAGCCAGCGTCAGCCACTTTATCACCTGGCGTACCAGTTGCTACACTCTTTATCAGCCCCTCCTACGGTTTACCTATTACAGTTCGGGTACAACGAGCAGGATATTGTCTTCGATCGCCTTTTGCCTTTTCCCGGTGTACCCGCGATCGCTAGTTTAGGTGTCCAGGAACCCAATTTATTTACCTGTCACTGGCGCTGCTTAACGAATCAGCCAGTGATAGACTTGACAATTACTCCTAAAAATGCGTAAAGGACGATGGGTAGACTCAGGCGTACCATAGACTCATGTGGTGCTGAATCTTTGCTCCTATGAGTTACTGCCTAAACCTTCGTTGCCCGAAGCCGCAGAACCCTATTAATGCAAGGTTTTGCTCAACGTGTGGGTCAAGGTTGCTGTTAGGGGAACGCTACCGTGCCTTGAAACCCATCAGTCAGGGGGGTATTGGTCGCACCTTTCTTGCCGTAGACGAACAGGATGCCTCTAAACGACGCTGCATCATCAAGCAGTTTTCCCCAAAAAATCATGGCACTAATAATGCCGAGCACGCCGCTGAGTTATTTCGCCAAGAAGCGATGCGCTTGCAAGAACTGGGACAACATTCTCAGATTCCTCAACTCGTAGCTTATTTTGAGCCGGATAACCAATCCGGAGTAAGCCCTGCGCCTGCGATCGTGCAAACCTTGATTGAGGGGGAAAGTTTAGCGCAGAAACTGGAAGCCGAAGGCGCTTTTAGCGAAACCCAGATTCGGCAACTCCTAGCAGAACTGCTGCCAGTATTGCAGTTTGTCCACGATCGCGGTGTAATTCACCGGGACATTAATCCTGAAAATATCATCTATCGCACCCGCCACCCCTCCGCCTCCGGTTCCCTCGCTTACCAAGGGGAGGCTGAGGGAGGTGAACTTGTTCTCGTCGATTTCAGTGCCGCCAAATTTACCTCAAAAACTGCCCTAGCCAGAACTGGAACCGTCATTGGTTCTGCTGCCTACACCGCTCAAGAGCAACTAATGGGCAAAGCGGTTGCCAGTAGCGATTTGTACAGTGTAGCCGTCATCTGCATTCATTTACTGACTCACATTCACCCGTTTGACTTGTTTAATAGCCTGGAAGGTATGTGGGTTTGGCAAGATTACCTGCGCAACCCGGTGAGTCCTCAGCTCACAGAAATCTTGAACAAAATGCTCAATACTACCGTAAAACATCGCTACCAATCAGCGGCAGAAATTCTTAAAGACCTTGAACCTCAGGGAACTGTAGTAACGAAACCGATAACATTTGTACAGCCGAGTTCTACTTTACCAACCATTGCTCAAAAGTCTCTCATCCCGACTTGGCAGTGTGTACGCACCCTGAAAGCTCACTTAAGTTCTATCAATTCAATGGCTTTTAGCCCAGATGGACAGACTCTTGCCAGTGGTAGTGCTGATAGAACTATTAAACTCTGGAGCTTAGACAGTAATATACCGCTTTGCACGTTCTCAGGACATTCCAGCTTAATTGATACCGTTGCTTTTAGCCCAGATGGACGACTCCTTGCTAGTGGCAGTTGGGATCACACGATTAAAATTTGGGATTTAGAGACAAGAGAATTAATTCATACCCTCCGCCAACATTCGGGTTGGATTAAGTCAATTACGATTAGTCCAGATGGAAAGACTCTAGCCAGTGGCAGCGCTGATAGGACAATCAAAATTTGGAATGTGGAGACAGCGGCGGTACAGAAGACTCTCTCTGGACATTCTAGTGCTGTTCACTGCCTTGCAATGAGTCCGGATGGGCAAACTCTGGCTAGTGGTAGTGCTGATCAGACGATTAAAATCTGGGATTTGGACAGCGGAGAGATACAGCGAACCCTTGATGGGCATTCAGATGCAGTTAATGCACTTACCTTTAGTCCTAGCGGTCAAATTCTAATTACTGGTAGTACTGATAAGACGATTAAAATCTGGCATCTAGGCAGTGGGACGTTGGTACATACGCTAAATCTGCATTCAGAGGCTGTCAATTCCCTTGCCATCAACGTTGAAGGTAATCTTCTCATCAGCGGCAGTACCGACAAGACGATTAAAATCTGGCATCCTGCTAGGGGTGAACTTCTGTCTACTCTCTCAGGACATTTAGCTGGGGTGACTTCCTTAGCCTTTAGTTCT
>JALYGX010000135.1 GCA_030776905.1 Cyanobacteriota bacterium
TAGCAGTACCCAGGTCTATACCCATGTCCCGTGATAGGGAAAAGCGACTGAAAAGACCCACTCGTTTCTACGCCCCCAAAGTCAAATGTTGCTGTGTATGACCAAAATGTAACTGAACCGTAACCGATGTGGATTCTATTACGTTTCTTGAGCTGAGTCTAGTGAGATAGAGCAATTCATTATCAAGAATCTTCAAGAACTAAGCTGAAAGTATCATTCAGCCGAGAGAATACCTCATCCGGAGAAAGTTTTAAGTCGAGTATATTCGTTCCTTACCTAAAGTTTTGTTGCTCCGAATCAAAGCTAGTCATGGTTTTATACTTGCTCTGATTCGCTAAAGTAGATCTATCAAATTCAGTACAAACGTACTAAAAACTATGAGTCTTAATGTTGTTAATTTAGTTGGTCGCGTGGGTGGAGACCCAGATGTCAAGTATTTCGAGTCCGGCAGTGTTAGGTGTAATCTGACCCTGGCAGTAAATCGTCGATCGCGCAACAGTGAACAGCCTGACTGGTTCAACCTAGAGCTTTGGGGCAAAACGGCAGAAGTCGCAGCTAACTACGTTCGCAAAGGCAGTTTGATTGGCGTGCAAGGAGCCTTAAAGATTGAGACGTGGAGCGATCGCGCCACAGGAGCAAATCGCTCGAAGCCAGTTATTAAGGTGGATCGACTGGATTTGTTAGGTTCCAAGCGAGATACAGATACCAGTGTAGTAGATGGCTACAACGATACAGAATTTTAAGTGAGGCAAGAGGTAGAAGGCAATAGGCGAGAAGGCTTTTCTACTCTCTAGTCCCCCCTCCCCAGCCTCTAAATTAATAGCTGATTTGCAGCGTAACAGACGCCTGTACCTCCTGCTCACCGCCAATTATCGGTGTGTCAGCCGCTTTACTGGCAATCGCCGCTCTCTCCAAAACTGGCATTGGTGGAGGTGGGGTAGCCGCGTTGATTTGAATGTTGACGATGTCTTTACGAGTGAGATTTAGGGTACTCAAAACGGCATCGGCTTGGGTTTGAGCCTCCTGGGTGGCTTGCCGTAGAGCTTGTTTTTGAGCCGCTGCGAGCGCTTCATCAGACGCCGTAAAATTCACACTGTCTATCCGCGTTGCGCCTGCTTTGACAGCATCATCCAATAGCGTACCGGCTTGCTCGGTAGGCAGCCGAAAACTCACTGTATTCGTCGCCGAATAACCCGTGAGACGTTGGGTATTGTTCTCGTAGCTATAAATCGGGTTGAGTCGGATACCTGTCGTTTGCAACTTTTCCACATTACGCGATCGCAGCAACTCCACTACAGACGCTGACCGACGTGCCACGTCCTGCTGGACGCCTGTAGCTGATTGTCCCTGAACTTCAACCCCTAATTGTACTTGGGTCCTCGTTGTTTGAATCGATTCAATGCCACGACCCGTTACAGTAAGGGTTCGCAGCAGTTTCTCCTGTGCCGTCGCAGGGTTGAGCAACACTGTAGTTAGAAGACCTACAGTCAAAGCAAGAGTCTGTAACGGCTTACGAATTCGGTCGCTGTTACTAGAGAAAAGAGTTTGATTCATAGAAAGGCATTTTTCTGACTTTAGAAATAGCACGCCTGTACATAACAAAGCTGCTGTTGGCTTATACTCTGTCACGGGGACTCGCTGAAATTTTGGGCAGTTACAGTTTTGGCAACTGGACTAAGAGAAGTTATGACTCAAAAGTGCTAGCTCATCGGGCCTGCTTAAAGCTTTCACTCAGCACTCAGCACTACTACAGCAACTGATGACATACTGGCTACTAAAAAGCGAACCCCAGGATTATTCCTACACAGATTTAAAGCAAGCTGAACGTACCGTCTGGAATGGTGTCAAAAATCCCCTTGCCCTGAAATATCTCCGGACAATGCAACCCACTGATGAAGCCTTGTTTTACCACACAGGCAAAGAACGGCAGGTGGTGGGTATTGCTCAGATCCTTAGTTTGCCTTACCCCGATCCCGCATTGGATGACCCAAAGCTTGTGGTGGTAGATATCCGGGCAGTGCGATCGCTTCCTCAACCTGTCACTCTGGCACAAATTAAGCAATCTGGGAACTTTGCCGACTTTGACCTCATCCGCCTTCCTCGGCTTTCCGTCGTTCCGGTAAGCGCTGAGTATTGGCAGCAAATTCTTCAACTCGCTGGTGAATAATCATTTAGTGTTACGTTCAACAAAAAGCTGAACGAACAAAAGAAAGGCAAGATTGGTGTTAAGAAGCTTGTAGATTAGAAAGAATGATTTATTTTCAACCAATGGCTGATACAACTGCCTGGGTGAATTTCCTTGCCCCCATCTACTCGCTTCCATCTTTCTCTAGTCATCAGTCCCTGTTAGCAGCAACGACAAACGAAGCTGAAAGCAGTTCACTGGTACTAGCAGGAGTACTGCTAAGTTTGGTCGTAATTTACTTCGCCAGCAAAGTCGGTGGAGAGCTTTGCGCTCGAATTAATTTGCCCCCCGTACTAGGCGAACTGGTGGGTGGTGTGGTGGTGGGTATCTCGGCACTGCATTTGTTGGTCTTCCCAGAACACGGTGCAGATATCACTAACTCAGCGCTCGTGAGCTTTCTTCAAGCTACTGCCAATCTGAGTCCTGAAGCAGCAATATCAGTGTTTCAGGCACAAAGTGAAGTCATTTCGGTTTTAGCAGAACTAGGCGTTGTGATTCTGCTATTTGAAATCGGTTTGGAATCGGACTTACAAGAACTGATTCGCGTTGGTCCTCAAGCGGCTGTTGTGGCAGTGGTTGGGGTCGTCGCCCCCTTTGCGGGTGGAACGGCTGGTCTGATTTATTTATTCGGTGTCCCAGCTATACCGGCTATCTTTGCTGGTGCGGCTCTGACAGCAACCAGTATTGGCATTACCGCTAAGGTTTTAGCAGAAATCGGGCAGCTCAGTTCCAAGGAAGGTCAAATTATTATTGGCGCTGCCGTCCTTGATGATGTCCTGGGTATCATTGTCCTAGCCGTTGTTGCCAGTCTGGCGAAGACTGGTGAAATCGCCGTCACCAACGTCATCTATCTGATTGTTAGTGCTGCCGTCTTCCTGGTTGGCGCAATTTTACTGGGTCGCTTCCTAGGGCCTTACTTTGTCGCCTTGGTCAATGGAATGAAGACTCGCGGTCAGGTGTTACTGACTGCACTGATTTTTGCTTTTATCTTGTCTTACGTTGCCGCTGTGATTCAATTAGAGGCGATTTTGGGAGCCTTTGCAGCGGGACTGGTTTTGGCAGAAACGGATAAGCGTCGAGAATTGGAAGAACAGGTCATTCCCGTTGCTGATATTCTGGTGCCGATTTTCTTTGTAACCGTAGGCGCTAAAACTGACTTGAGCGTTTTAAATCCAGCGGTTCCGAGCAATCGGGAAGGTTTAACTTTGGCAATTTTCCTGATTGTTGTCGCCATCATCGGGAAGGTAGTTACTGGTTTGACAGTATTTGGTCAACCTGGAATTAACCGACTGGCAATTGGCGTTGGTATGATTCCTAGGGGCGAAGTGGGACTAGTCTTTGCGGGTGTCGGCTCGGCGAGTGGTGCCCTGTCGGAAGCCACGGAGGCGGCGATTATCATGATGGTCATCTTGACCACCTTTCTCGCACCACCGTTGCTGCGGCTTGTATTCCAAGAGCCAGAGTTAGATTCTACTGCACAAAGGCAGGCTTTAGACAGTGCCACAACAGGAGCGATAGCATTAGCGGAGCAGGACGCAGTCCAGTCCTCTGGGGAAACGGCGATCGCAAGGGAACAAACAGCCAGCGCTCGACCTAACCCTGAGGAAGTTGACACTGTGCAAGAACCCAAGAAAGAGACGTAAAAACAGGCTTTTTGAGCAAATTTTACGAATTTCCTGATTTTGACAGACACTAAAGTTATCTTTTTGATGTATGAAAACCCATGTATACTATTTCTCCTGAAACTTAAATTGCCAGTCTACGTCCCAGATGGTTGACTGTCTTCAGTAGACATATACCAAGTGGTATGCATTGTTGGGTGCGCGTCGAAGCGCTTGAGTCACTGTGGGGACAAAGGGCACTGGGAACTTTTAAATTATGTCGAGCGATGGGAAGAAAAGCGGAATACATTCTTGTGACGGGAACTTCCTCAAGCTGGCTCAATCACTAAACCCCTCAACGATGCAGCACCGCGCTTTTAACAGGAGCAATAATTGTGAGATTTCGCTGGCTACTTCTACTTCCCAGCTTTTTGAGTATTTTTCTTTTTTCAGCTGCCGCACAAGCGCGTCAACTGCTATCTTGGCGTTTTGATACCAATCAGAATCGACTGGTGTTTACCACTGATTCTGGGGTTCAACCTAAGGCACAATTGATAGCTAATCCAACGCGCCTAGTTATCGATCTGCCGGGAATCAACCTGCGGCGCTCGGCGAATCAGCAGCTAAGAGGTGGGATTCGGGAAATCCGAGTGGGGCAAATAAACAGTCGAACAACGCGGATTGTAATTGAATTAGCTCCAGGCTATACTATAGAGCCGCAGCAGGTAAAATTCCGGGGAGCTAGCCCAACTCAGTGGTCGGTAGATTTACCAACTCCCCAACGGGTCGCGCCATCATTGCCGCCCTTACCCCCAGGCAGACCTCAGCCGTTTCCCAGCAATACTCCCCCCAATAACCAATCCTCCCTAGAAGTACCCCCTTTGTTGGGACTCCCGCCTCGTCCGGTTTCCGCTTCTAATACGGAGCAACTGGCAACAATTCAGTCAGTTGAACTGACGAATAATGGAACTCAGCTACTGATTAGAGCTGACCGAGGAGTGAGAGCCACTAGCACCTGGGACGCAAGGGAGAATGCTTACCGCCTTACTATTCCCTCGGCTCGACTAGCTGACCAAGTCAGAGGACCCCAGTTAGATGCTAGTAGCCCTTTATCACGAGTATTAATCCGGCAGGAAGATCCAGGCACAGTTGTGATTCTGGTACAACCCGGTATAGGGGTCCAAATTGGAGAACTCAATCAGCTCAATGACCAGCTTTTGGCGCTGCAAGTACAACAGAGAAAGCCTGTAGCGCCTTCCGTTAGCTCGATTCCTGTGCCGCTGCCGGAGAGGCCAACGCCTGTAGTGCCGCCAAGCAGAACGCCGCTACCTGACTTGCTTCCCCGCGTACCTAATGGGCGCATTGTAGTTATGGTCGATCCAGGACACGGAGGCCCAGACCCCGGAGCGATCGGCATTGGGGGGTTGCAAGAGAAGCGCGTTGTTATGTCGATCGCTCAACAAGTAGCAACGATTTTGGATCGACAGGGCATTCAAGCTGTGCTGACGCGGACGGGTGACTACGATTTCGATCTAGAACCACGAGTTGCTATGGCTGAACGAATGAATGCTAATCTATTTGTCAGCATTCACGCCAATGCGATCAATCTGAGCCGCCCAGACGTTAATGGATTAGAGACGTATTATTACTCAAGCGCCAGCTCTGGGCGTCTTGCTCAGACGATCCACAACAGCATTTTGCAGGGTGTGGATATCCAAGACAGAGGTGTCCGAACGGCGAGATTTTATGTCCTGCGGAGGACTACTATGCCTTCGGTTTTGATAGAAGTTGGTTTTGTCACAGGTAGAGAAGATGCTGCCAAGCTGGCAAACTCAGCTTACCAAAGCCAAATGGCACAAGCGATCGCTCGCGGCATCCTTCAGTACCTTCAGCAGACAAGTCAAGCGTCCTAGATAAGCAAACATCGGTGTCCAACTATCGTGCCTCTTACCCCAATGACTCTCAAGGGGAAAATACATCTGACTCCTTCACTGGAATCTCCCGGATTGAGGAAATCAAACCTGCCTTTACTTCAAAGGAAGAACCGCAGCGGAGTCGCATTGGTATATTCGACAGTGGTGTCGGTGGTCTCACCGTCTTGAGAGAACTCTACCGACAACTACCTAACGAATCGATTCTTTACTTTGCTGACACGGCGCGGCTACCCTACGGTACAAGGTCAGGCAGCGAAATCTTGCAGTTCTGCTTCGAGATTCTTAGCTGGATGGTAGAACAGGGCGTCAAAATGGTTGTCATGGCTTGCAATACCAGTGATGCCCTAGCACTAGAATCCTTACGCCATAAATTTAATCTCCCAATTCTGGGGCTAATTCTGCCAGGAGCGCGTGCAGCTGTTCAACACGGTCGTCGCATTGGAGTCATTGCCACTCCCGCAACTGCCGCCAGCAATGCTTATCGACGTGCCATCTTAGAAGTCGAAGCCACAGCCCAAGTCTGGCAAGTCGGTTGCCCAGAGTTTGTCCCATTAGTCGAGCAAAACCGCTTGTACGATCCGTACACAACTGAAGTGGCACGGCAGTACCTAGCGCCTTTGCTACAGCAACGAATTGACACCCTGATTTATGGCTGTACCCATTATCCACATCTAGCACCAATATTACGGGAAATTCTACCACCACAGGTCAAACTTGTAGATCCAGCCGAACACGTAGTTGCCGCAGCCGCCCAAGAACTGGACTTAATTGGACTGAAAAATACTAGGGCTCCTCTACCAACTCGCTTCTGTGTTAGCGGCTCTCCCCAACAGTTTGCCAAACTATCAGTGCAATGGCTGGGTTGCACCCCAGTCGTTGAAAAAATCTATCTACCGACAGTCTCTCACTCAGCAATACCACTAGAACCAGTAGATTAAGTGAGAAAAGGGTGTGGGAATTCAACCAAAAGCTATAGGGACGACGCATGCGTCGCCCCTACAATAGTTTGTATATAATTTTTTTCTGGAAGTGCCTAATTTCAGTCTCTCAACCTGACTTGGGTCGGTTAACCTACACGGCTGACTTCTTGAACCTTTGGCACTTGTGACAATGTTGTCATACTGTGCTCGCTAACGACCTTAGAAGCGTCAGTGGTAAAAAGTTCAGGTGCTAGCTCTCTGGATGCTACCGCTCCCCGTTTGCCTAATAAAGCTACTGCACTGTTTTCAGGCACGTTAAGATAGCGAGCTGTCGGGTA
>JALYGX010000136.1 GCA_030776905.1 Cyanobacteriota bacterium
GTTAGCGATCGCCTTCTAAAAATAAGCACCCACTTCAGAGACTGAGTGAGTGCTTTTAGTATAGAAAATCAAACTTAAGGCACGTAGCCTCAATTAATAAGCATCCTGCAACTCATAGAAGTCAGGCGAGATATAGTCCTTCCTTAAAGGCCAGCCTACCCAATCTTCTGGCATCAAAAGTCGCTTCAAGTTAGGATGTCCTTCGTAGATAATGCCAAACATATCGTAGGATTCCCGCTCTTGCCAATCGGCGGATTTCCAAATCCAGTAAACCGAAGGCACTGTCGGATTTTCTCGCCGCAGAAACACCTTCAGCCGCACTTCTTCAGGTTTGTCAGCATTATCACTGAGTTTAATCAAGTGGTAGAAGCTAACTAAATCTGCTCCGGGTCCGACATCGTAAGCGCCTTGACACTGGAGATAGTTGAACCCATAGGCATAGAGAGCGGTTGCGATGGGTATCAGAAATTCCGGCTCTACTCTGATAACCTCTACACCTAAATGATCGACCTCTAAAGCGCTATGCTCAAACTCATTTTCTGCCAGCCACTGGGATACCTTCCCGACTTCAACAATTTCGGCTGCATCTCCGCTTGTCGCTGGTGCTAACTCTCCCGAACCCCCAGCTTCGTCTTTAGTCGCTGGTTTAGATTCTTCTTCAGCCACGGTCAACCTCCTCTTTTACTGAAGACTTCAGTGCTGGCGGAACTTGCATCCCCATCGCTTCGGTCAACTCCTTGGGTGGTGTATAGCGAGTCTCTGACTGTAGGTATTTACCCGTCAAAATCTCCGGTACGACTCCCATCTTGTGGGTTGTGCTGTAATACCGATGGGTTTGATTTAGCTTCCCCCGTTCCTGCATGGAATCATCCGCTACTTTTTTCCGCAGCTTGATTATTGCATCGATAATCGCTTCTGGGCGAGGGGGACAGCCAGGGATGTAGAGATCCACAGGAATTAGCTTATCAACTCCTCGCACTGTCGTTGGAGAATCAACGCTAAACATCCCGCCCGTAATCGTGCAGGCTCCCATTGCGATCACATATTTGGGTTCTGGCATTTGCTCGTAGAGACGAACCAGAGCAGGTGCCATTTTCATAGTAATGGTACCTGCTGTAATGATTAAGTCCGATTGCCTGGGGCTAGAGCGTGGGACTAGACCAAATCGGTCAAAGTCAAAGCGGGAACCAATTAAGGCAGCAAATTCAATGAAACAGCAGGCAGTTCCGTACAGCATAGGCCACAGGCTGGAAAGCCGCGCCCAGTTATAGAGGTCATCTACTGTTGTTAAAATGACATTTTCCGAGAGGTCTTGAGTGATACTAGGACGCTCAATCGGATTGAGAATTCGTTCTTTTTGTTGCTCAGCTAAGGCAGAGCTGCCTGTTGTAATGTTGGAGTTCACGACCATTCGAGGGCTCCTTTGCGCCATGCGTAAACAAGAGCAACCACAAGAATTGCTATAAAAATTAGGGCTTCAATGAAAGCGAGAAGTCCGAGTTGATTGAATGCGACCGCCCAAGGGTACAAAAACACAGTTTCAACATCGAAAACCACGAAGACGAGCGCAAACATATAGTAACGAATGTTGAACTGAATCCACGCTCCCCCAATCGGCTCCATACCCGACTCGTATGTGGTGCGCCGCTCTGGACTGCGAGTGCTCGGTCGCAGAAGTTTAGACGCTGTCAGTGCCAGGAAAGGTACTGAGCTGCAAGCCAGTAAGAAACCTAAGAAATACTCGTAGCCGCTAAGAACAAACACAATGGGTAACTGCCACTAAAACTTGCGTTATTACTTCTTTACACTATTATAAAGTGTCTGTTCTTCGGTCAGAATCAAATAAACTTAGCGGGATCATTGTTAAAGGTAATCTTATATCTTAAGCCCTGCTTCCCTGGCTATCCGCTATTGGGTACTACTCAGCACTCGTCACCCGTCACCGGTCACTCAGCACTCCTGAAGCAAGCCGCCTCCCCCTAGTCGTGGCTGTAGAGAAGCGAATCTTACTCAAGTAGTAAAGTTACACATTTATGCGATAATAATTTTTAACATAGATTTTAAGATTTGCTTCCTAATAGTTTCTGTGAGTGATGAGCGAGCCAGCCAACGAGCAAACCCTTGCTGAACAAGCACCAGCTAGTTACGAATGTCGCGCTTGCGGCTATGTATATGAGCCGAGCACAGGAGACAGTAGTCGTAGCATTCCCCCAGGGACAGCGTTTGAAGAGTTGCCAAGCGACTGGCGTTGCCCAGTATGCGGCGTTCGGACTTCTCAGTTCGAGAATATTGGTGCGAAGAATGCCCCTTCTGGATTTCAGGACAACTTGAGCTACGGCTTTGGGGTCAATCAGTTGACACCAAAACAGAAGAATCTTCTGATTTTTGGTGCTTTAATTGTGGGCTTTTTATTTTTTCTCAGTCTTTACAGTTTGGGCTGAGACTCAGCACAGTTGCTGTTTTGGGCGATAGCCTAGAGTGATCGTTTGTATGGCTCAGTGCGCTCTTAACGCGCAGTAGTTCTCAAGAGCGTTGCGATGTGCGCCTATCTCTCACTCCGAGAAAGCACTGCCACAGGAAGGATAGAAAATTCGCTTTTACCAGTTCTGGATGTTATGAGCTATTTTGTGAAAACGCTGAAACAAATTGTAATAGTATTGGCGATCGCCTTCATTTGTATCAGTTGTAGTTATGTTAAACCCCTAAGCTACAATCCCTGGCAGGTCGTGCCCGTACCAACGGAGGCTAACCTACAGGATATTGCTTTTACAGGTGACCCGAATCATGGATGGGTTGTAGGGAGTAATTCCACACTTTTAGAAACCACAGACGGTGGTAAAAGTTGGCAAGAGAGAAAACTGGAGCTAGGAGAGCAGAACTATCGCTTCACGTCTATAAGCTTTGCTGGGAAGGAAGGTTGGATTACTGGCGAACCAGGAATTCTGCTGCATACGACTGATGATGGGTCATCTTGGTCTCGTATCCCTTTAAGTGAGAAGTTACCAGGTTCGCCCAACACAATCGTTGCCCTCGGACCTAAATTAGCGGAGATGACGACCACGGTTGGGGCAATTTATCAAACCAAGGATGCGGGTCAGACTTGGAAAGCAATGGTCGAAGAAGCTGTAGGTGTCGTCCGCAATATTTCTCGCTCTGAGGATGGCAAATACGTCGCTGTTTCCTATAAAGGTAACTTTTACTCGACTTGGGAACCGGGTCAGAGTGCTTGGGTACAGCATCAACGGAATAATTCCAAGCGTCTTCAAAGCATGGGTTTTGGTAAAGATGGGCGTCTTTGGGTGCTAGCGCGGGGGGGTCAGTTGCAATTTACCAGTGCAGAAGACCCGGAAGTGTGGGAAGAGGCTCAAAATCCAGAATTTTCAACAAGTTGGGGATTACTTGACTTAGCTTACCGGACACCAGAGGAAATTTGGTTGGCTGGTGGTAGTGGTAATTTGCTTTGCAGTTTAGATGGTGGTAAAACTTGGCAAAAAGACCGAGAAATTGAGAGTGTCCCCTCTAATCTGTACAAAATAGTTTTCCTAACACCAGAACAGGGATTTATCATTGGTCAGAAGGGTGTTTTGCTAAAGTACGAGCAGCCCCCACAAACCGCTTAATACGATAAAATCGCTTGAATCAATGCAAGGGGATTTCGTATTATAGTTAGTAAGTTTTCAACTGAAGAAAGGAAGGAGGAATCAGCATGTCGGGTACTACTGGAGAGCGTCCTTTTGGGGACATTGTTACAAGCATTCGTTACTGGGTAATTCACAGCATCACTATCCCTGCTTTATTTATTGCAGGCTGGCTATTTGTCAGTACGGGACTTGCCTATGATGCGTTTGGGACTCCTCGTCCTAATGAGTATTTCACTCAAGATCGGCAGGAAGTACCGATTGTAAGCGATCGCTACGAAGCGAAACAGCAAGTCGATCAATTTATTGGCAAGTAATTTTTCGTAAAAGAGGTTGAAAACTATGACAAGTAACACTCCAAATCAGCCAGTTTCCTATCCAATTTTTACGGTTAGATGGTTGGCTGTTCATACTTTGGCAGTACCTTCGGTCTTCTTCTTAGGTGCGATCGCATCAATGCAATTTATTCAACGATAGGAGAAACAACGATGGCAGATGATCGGACTCCGAATCCTAATAATCAGCCGGTTGAACTTAATCGGACTTCTCTTTACTTAGGTCTATTACTGGTTTTTGTTCTCGGTATTTTGTTTTCCAGTTACTTCTTCAATTAACTGGGTACGAGCAAAATTATTTTTGAAATGAATTAGGAGGTAAAAACGTTGTCTGGAACTGGAAAAATTCCTTTGTGGATCGTTGCAACTGTGGCTGGTATGGGTGTGCTGACCCTTTTGGGCGTTTTCTTCTACGGTGCTTATGCAGGACTTGGTTCCTCGCTGTAGAACCCACTCAAATGACTTTGACAAGCAATTAATAGAAATGCTTGTTTGACACCTAAATACTCCTCAAAAGTCAAGCCGCCGATTTAATTAAATCGGCGGTATTTTCATGGGCATTTTTATCTGGAAAGACAGCTTTTGAATTTGTAGGCTGTAAAGTCCGCTCTTTTTGGGTTACGCCTGAAACTCATCTAGAGAAATACTGGGCAAATCAGGAGGAACTACCACACAGTCAAGGGCTACTTTATGGCTCTCGCGCTGACTATCGAGATCGATCGCGATCGCCTCAAACCGAACTTCCGCACTGCCAAACGGGATAACCACCTGAGTCATTGCCTCCAACTGTCCAGCACTATCAGGGAACAAATCTACTAACCAGCGCGGACCATCGAGTAGATAGCGACTTTGTCGGTCTTGAACCCACAGCTTGACACAAAGACGAGCCTGATGAGGCGGTAATTTTACGCGAACAATCATGGGTTCCCCAGCCGTCAGTTCGCTCGTAGGGACGAAAATGGTCGGTGCTGGCAGTGGCAAGTTTAACTGGGGCGACGCAGGCATCCTCGCTTCAGGTTTAGAGTTAATCGGCTCAGTTAATGGAACCTTTTTAAGGGTTTCATCTTTGACCGCAGGCTGTTCGGGTGCTGGTATATCTTCGTCTTCGACAACAATTTCTTGATCAGCCCAGTCTTCATCCCCGACGCCTACCAGTTGCAGTTGCTCTAGCGTTTCCCAATCTAGGGACGTGTTCTCTTGAGAGGGAGGTTGTAGCTCAGTTGTATTAGCTGCCTCGCTACCGAACTGCTCAGATTCATCCCACATCGATTCATCAAAACTCATGAATTGTGTGACTTCCTCAACTTCAGCGCTCGCTTGATGAGTATTCAGGGGTAGTGTGACTTCCTCAACTTCAGTGATCGCTTGATGAGCATTCAGCGGTGGTGTGACTTCCTCAACTTCAGTGGTGTTAGGAGGAGCATTTAGCGGTAGTGTGACTTCCTCAACTTCAGCGATCTCGTGAGGAGCATTTAGCGGTGGTGTGACTTCCTCAACTTCAGTGGTGTTAGGAGGAGGCGATAGATCGGACTCCAGCCATTTCGATAACTCAGCATCTGCCGCCAGAGAATTCAGCCGCAACCAAAAACGGTCTTGGAGTTTTAAAGCTTGGAAGGCGTTATCCACAGCCGTCGGCTCATCCGTGATTGGTTTGGTAGGTTGAACCTCAGCCGATTGCTGCTCCAGTTCTGTGGCGTTCACCCATGCGATCGGCTCCGCATCTGAAGTACCCAGTTGCGAGTCTGCCGTTAATTCTGAATACTCAAGTATCTCCGTCTCCGTTGACGTATCCCACGGAGAATCGACGATCGTATCCGAGGAGTCTGATAATTGAGTTGCGTCCAAGGCACTAAAGGACGAATCGGCAACTATTACAGCATCTTCCTGCAAAGTGCCATCCTCCGACTGATGCACCGTTTCCTGAGGTCGTGGCTCTACTAAGGTGTCTTCAGCCGTCTCTGCTGGCAGAGGGCTTGGCGTTTCAGGAGAAAGGTCATTGGCAATGCCAACTGGCGGCTCCACAGTATCTTCCGGTTTCACCTCCACTGCCGAAGATTCTGCACTTGTAGCAGCAGGCGGCTTCTTAGGCAAATTAGGCAATTGTAGAGATTTTGACCCCTTAGGAGTGGCAGTCGGTTGGTAAATTTGCGGCGGTAGAGGTTTTTGGGATGCGGGTTGCAAGGGAAGCGCATCCTGACTTTGGCTGGGTTCTATCAAATCAAGCACAACCCGCTCCAAAGGGTCTTCAGCCAATTCTTCCAGTTCTACCTCATTGTCTTGCAAGGAAGGGAACTTGTTGGTAAGTGCCAGCATTTTTGCCATAGGCACCACCTTGGTTCCAGGGATAATCGTCTCCAACAACTCATCTAGATCGGCAGTGATAGTAAACGGTTGACTGGTTAAAGCGACTGGAGTTGACCCGTAAAGTGTAACTTTTCCCAAAAATAGACGGGTCTGGCAGTCTGGAGGAATCTCCAGAGTATGATTAAAAGCTAACGGTAGCGCCTGTTCGGGTAATGCCTGTCGGACATCGAGCAGGGCTTGTGAAGTTTGAGGATCGCGTAGCTGATAACGGAGGGTACCTCGGAACACAGAGTTCAAAGTACTAGCCGTTTCACTACCATTCCAGTGATTGACATCCAAGACATCCACTTTGCCAGTAATCGTCAACGGCTCTCCTCGCCGCGTTACTAAGGCATCCTCTTCGAGGGTTAATATCAACCCTTGCCTTTCTAGAGGCAGCTCTGACTCAGGCGTTTCAGGCGTTTGATCGAGGTCTGCTGACGATTGTGACTCGGAAGATTCAGACGGGTCAAACTCTTCCAATACCGGTTCTAGAACCTGCTGCAAGATTTGTTCGAGCATTTGCAGCGATTGTTCCAAGATGGGATTTGTCGGTGTTGCTACCTCACCTAAGTTGGCGCTGAACGCGACTTGATTGTTGTCTGACTCCGCTAGCTCAAGAGGGATTGGTAGATCTACATTTACAAAGGTTATCGGGAAGGGTTGATGCTCATCGCCATCAATCTCGCTCTTGACTGGGATTTCTGGTTGAGCTTCCAGGGTGGAAGAGTTGTGATCTTGTGCCGCCTTGCCATTAGTCTGGCTCTCGATCAGGATTTCTGATTCAGCACCAAGGGTGGAAGATTTGACCTCTTGTGAAGCCTTGCCATTCGTCTGGCTCTCGAATGGGATTTCTGATACAGCGTCAAGGGTGGAAGAGTTGAACTCTTCTACAGCCTTACCATTAGTCTGGCTCTCAATCGGGATTTCTTCTGGCACAGGGACTGCTGATGCAGTGCTTAGCGGTGTCAGACAAGGAGTCTCAATTTCTATTGGAGCCGTTTCAACAGCCAGATCGGGAGCAGAACTGGAGGTTAAATTTTCACTCAAATCCGCCTGCACATTGCTAGGGGTACTGTCTACTACAGATGAGGCAGGTTGAGCCGTTGGCAAAACTTCTGTGGGTTTAGGTAAGACTTGCAGTTGAATCGCGTGCTGCCAAGATTTGCCCAGGAAATCTGCCATAATATCGCCACCGCAGCGCAGTTCCCACAGTCCTGGTTTGAGATAAGTGAAGGGAATAACAACCATTAAACCTTCTGGGTTAGTACGGCGCGATCGCTTCTGAGATCGTCGCTTTGGCGGAAATTCCTCGGTGCTGTGATGAGTCACGCAAATTTCCACATCAGCATTAGTACGGCTTGAGTGAGCAACCACCCGATACCGACCTGCTTCAATTTCAATTTTTGGTGACTCGATCTGCTGCCAAGAACGCTCACCCTCTTTCTGTAGTAGAAATTCCCAATCTTCCATAGTTGTTAGCGATTCTTCTATTCGCCATCAGTTTGGACTGTGAAAGGCGCTTCCGTCTAAAGTTTAATGTCTAGCGTCCAATATTTAATCTCTTCAGTCTAATGTCTGCTAGAAGCTTATCGACTAACAAGCGATCGCCAACAACTATTTTTTTATCTAAAGCTCTCGATCTGCCGTCGTAGCTCATCGGTGTTTGCTAGTAAGTCAGCTTGAGCGATCGCTTGTTGTTCTCCAGATTTCAGCCACTTTAGATTTACCGTTTTATTCTCTGCCTCGGCATCTCCCAAAACCAAGCAGGCAACTGCCCCACTCCGGTCAGCTCGTTTAAATTGCTTACCAAAGGCACTACCGCTCAAATCGAGTTCCACTGCAAACCCTGCCTGACGAAGCTTTTGAGCCAGTTGTAGCGCTTGAGCTTCCGCCGCCTCCCCTCTCGACACTCCATAAAAATCCAACACTGGGCGTGGTGGTTCAGAAAGCTGTTGCAGCAGTAAAATTAAACGTTCCAAACCAATTGCCCAGCCTACAGCAGGAGTTGGGCTACCTCCCAACTCTTGGATTAACCCATCATAGCGACCGCCCCCACAAACTGTTGCCTGCGCTCCCAAGTCATCCGACTGAATTTCAAAGGCGGTATGGGTGTAGTAGTCCAAGCCGCGCACCAGACAAGGGTTAAGTTTGTAACGAATCCCGATGTCGGTAAGCAACTGCTGGACCTTGTTAAAGTGCTGCCGAGAGTAATCCCCCAGATAGTCCAGAATGCTGGGGGCAGTAGCCACAATTTCCTGAGTGCGTTTGTCTTTACTGTCTAAAATCCTGAGCGGGTTGCGGGTTAGACGTTCCTGAGAGTCTGGATCTAACTCATCTTTATAGGGTGTCAGGTAGTCCACCAGAGCTTGCCGATAACGGGGTCGGTCTTCAAAATTTCCCACTGAGTTAATATTTAGGGTCAGGTCTTTTAGACCCAGCATTTGCAGAATATCTGTAGCGATCGCAATTACTTCTACATCCGCTCGTGGGTCAGCACTACCAATGACCTCTACCCCCAGTTGGTGAAATTGCCGCTGACGCCCTGCTCCTGGGCGTTCGTAGCGGAACATCGGTCCTTTGTACCAAAGGCGTTGGATGCCACCTTGGGCGTGAAGACCCTGTTCAATAAAAGCCCGCACTACTCCCGCTGTACCTTCCGGGCGCAAGGTAACGGAACGTTCTCCTTTGTCTAGGAAAGTGTACATTTCCTTTCCCACGACATCTGTTGCTTCACCAATACCCCGCTCAAATAAATCCGTCTGCTCAACTATGGGAGGACGAATTTCCTGATAAGCAGCTCTGTTGAGAATTTCCTGTGCGATCGCTTCTACCTTCTGCCAATACCCGACTTCTTCTGGCAGAATATCCCGTGTTCCTCGTAAAGCTTGAATAGAACCCATTAACTTTTTGCTTCCAACTCTTGTCTGGAGGGTACTACTTGAGCGGTGTCTTCTTCCCAAGCACCATAACGGTTTTGATAATACGCCAAAATTTTCTCGACCCGTTCTCGACTTTCTGAATTAGAAGCGATCGCATACTGAATCCACAGTCCCCCCACCTGACTTTCGCTGTAATCAAATTGCTGCGATGTCTGGGGAATCAAATCCGCTTCCACTCCTTTCACTTGCCGTAAATGGGCAGCCACCTCCCGATAAACTCCTAATGGTAACCCTGGACAGCGAATTTGATACCGCAACTGTTCGATCACCGCCTTCCTCTTTATTAAAAAGTGCTGATTGCTGATTGCTGACGGCACCGGACTGACCGGAGCCGTCGGTGAGAATGCTGAGTTTAAAGTATTTTACCTCAGTAATTTGGCAAGCCGTAGGTAATCTATTGCTTTTAACTTACGACATTTGAATTAGCTGGCGTCGGCTTTCCTAAAAACGCCGTTGGTGAACCTGGTCGTCCAGGTGCTCCTGCTGGGCTGTCCCCAACTTGCCTTGCAACTTCTTGACCGAATTCCTCCAAAACTACAACTGGAGTTGGGCCTCGATTCATTTCAATCCGCTTCACTAGTACCTGCCCATTGGATAAACGGTCTCCTGCCCGGACAGTGCGACTGGGTTCATTTGGTGCTTGTACGATTGCACTAGGCACACCTCCCACTTCAATTACTCCTGTGACTTCGATTCCTCTCGCCAAAGTCGGTTCAGGTAGTGTTGGTAGTTCTCTAGGACCTATTGCAATAGGAGGCAACGTCCCAATACCTGGAGGAGCCAGACCAGGACGAGTAGGAACTGTTGGTTTACCTGTTGGTCTGGCTGTTGGTCTAGCTGTTGGTTTGCCTGTTGTTCTGGCTGTTGTTTTGGCTGTTGGTCTAGCTGTTGTTCTGGCTGTCGGTTTAGGCGGTTGAGGGACAGGAGGTATTACATTTCCTCTAGCGGTCGTTGGATTTCCTCTAGATGTTCCAGGTTGATTGCCACCTGTGCCTGCGTTCCCTCTCTGCTGTGGCAACTGTGGAATCACGGGCACAGGTCTATTACCAGCCCCTCCTGTCGCCGTTGGGCTTGGTGGTATGAGTACAGGTACCGTTGGAATTGCCGCAAATGGATCGCTACGTCCTAGGTTTTTACGAATCTGGTTGACTCGCGCCTCTGGTGGTAAAGAGCGGATTAAACCCGCTACGGCTGTTGGCTTCGCTGGTTGCTTTGCCGTTAAGGGAGCGGTAAAAGCAGGTGCAGGAGGTGTAGGTCTTGTTGGAGGTCGGGAGGCAACAGGTGCTGGAGTACTTTGACCTGCATTTTCCTGGTTGTCGTTATCTGTTGGACAGCCCCCTAGGAACAGAGCCAGTACGCTTACCAACGCAATTAATGAATTTTGACGCATAACCAGTCCCCCAACGTTTTACCCGAAGACACCGTATAACTTACAACGATTAGAAAATAGTCGCTCGGTAGATTGCTTAGTATACCAGAACAGTTTTTGGTACTTTATACTTAGCCAGTTCATCCACATTACAGTTCTTGGGAGCTTCCTTTCTGAGCAAGGCAATTAGTCATTTTTCTGTGCCTAGCCACTTATCTCTATATTAATCTGCGTGAGGTCGTGTTATTGACCGAGTTGAGACGGCTATGCTGTGCTTCCAGGTTGTTTATGACTGAGCGAGGAGCGTTTCAAGGCTCTGTTCCGGTCATGAACTTTTTCAGCGAGTCCAACCCTTTCTTAACCCGGCGCGACACTGTTACTACACTGATATCTAAGCGTTCTGCGACTTCTTTTTGTGTCAAGTCGTGTAAAAAAACAAATTCCAGAACATCGCGAGTACGCTTTTCCAGGTGAGCCAAAGCTTGTTGCAGGCGAATCTGGTCTTCTTGGGCTAACTGAAAGCTGCGATACTTTGGATCGGGTACGAGTTCGCCTAGGCTAGTTGTTCCTTCATCAGCATCGCGAACGGGCGTATCTAAGCTTAGAGGTTCACGATTTTGATGAGCCAGCTTAATTTCTTGCCATTCAGCTACGGAAATATCTAATGCTGCGGCTATCTCAGCATCTGTTGGTTGCCGATTCAGCTTTACTCGTAAACCTTGAGTGATATCTACAGACTGCTGACGCAGTGCTAACCAACGGCGAGGAATGCGAACCGAACATCCGCGATCGCGTAGGTAGTGCTGAATTTCACCCCGAATATAGGGAATGGCAAATGAACTAAAGGCAGTTCCTTTCGTGGTATCAAATCGTTCAATTGCACGAATTAAGCCAATACAGCCTACCTGAAGTAAGTCTTCGTAACTTTCAGTACATTGATTAACCCAATGATGGGCTTCTTTTCTGACCAGTCCGAAGTTAAGATGAACTAGCTGATTGCGAATCTCTGCGGCACCAAATCCTTGGTACTCTCGCAATAATCGTAGGCTCTCGTGCTTCAGTTCATTGTTGACAGGGGTATGCATAGTCTGATTTGGGTGGTAGAGCACAGTCTGATCCGGGGACTCTTAACCTACGGAATAATCCCTTCTAAAAGTTGATGCTGTGATTTTCAACACAGGCATTATTTCGTCCAATCGTCTTAGCACCCATCAGACAACTGCGCTTAGAACCTAATTAAAGATTGACGGCTTGTCAGCAGGTCTTCAATCTTGTAGCTAGCGTGCAGCTTGTTAAATTATTTTATCAGTTGAAGAAGATTTAATAAAACAGCAAATTCACGGACTTGAATCCATGACAAAGTACAGTATTTATACTTGAATGTACTGACTTGCCGGGGAGTGCGTCTTACAGCGTGAGGAGAATAACCTTTAGCTGTGGCACTCTTGTACTTAGCACTCAGCAGTTTCAAGCTAGAAAGACGCTTTGAAGTTGAATCAGCTTGCTCTTGAAAGCCGATGCCCATAAAAAAGGGGCCGATGCCCCTTTTCAAACGCTTTCAACCACAGAGAGTTAAGCTTGTTCTGGTTCAACGCGAGCGTAAAAGATACCCCGGATTCTTACTTCTTTGGGTTCAGCAGCACCCAAGTCGGTATCCGAGGGCTGATCGCTCTCAAAGGTACCAGCAATTTCGCCGGTACCGCTATCGACTTTAGCCACTTGGAGAGAAATTCTTCCGGGGATAGTTTCCACACGCTTCGTATTGGCACGAGCTAAATCTGCCTTATCCGCTTGGGATGGAAGAGCGATCGCATTATCGTAGCCGGCAGCAACACCCCGACCCTTCGGATCGAGGAAAACCGATCCACGGTAGGAGGGGACTTTGAAGTTGCCTTCAAAGTCCGTGGATGTATTAATGCTCTCAACACCCGGTTGAGTCTGGGCAACTAAATTTTTAATCGTGAACAGGAACGGTACTCGTTCGCCTCCCGGTAACTGTACTGTGATTGGCTGAAAATCTAAACCATCTTTTTCAACAAAAGTCAGGCTGCCATTTTCACCAGGTTTTAATTCGCCTCGAACTTGGTCAATGCTAGACGTGTATCGTGTCAATAACTTACCGGGAACAAATTCTGCCTCTTGCCGCTTATTGGCGGGTTCTTCCTTGACAAAGAAAGTAGTTGGCTGTAAACACAAATCCGTCATTACGTAGGACTTACTGGAATCTAAAGGAATAGAACCGCGAGTCGTTTCTGCCAATTGGGGGCAGTTATTTGCTAGACCCGTGTTTCTAATCTGGTCATAGGTGAGTGGTGCATCCGTTGCATTAGCTGGACCCTCACTACAAGCTGTTAACACTCCCAGACACAAAGCCAGGAAGGCAACAATGAAAGCGCGATACCTCATGGTCAACCTCAATCGTCAATATCTGCTCTGAAAATTTCTATTCTGTGATGGATGAATTGGGCTTCGGTAAATAGGAGCCAAACAGTTACTGTCCTCAAGACATCGACAAGAGATGTCCACAATTCACTTTTCACCCGTGCTATATTTTGGGGCAAATAAACACCTGCGGTGAGCGATTGCATCCGTTGAACTACTGCCAAGTTGAGCAAAGTTCTAAAGATGACACCGAAAGAGTAAGCCTCAAATCTTCTTTAGAGCATTGTACACGGGAAGAGTTGCCTTTAATCTCTTATAAAGTTAAAGCTCTTTCATGGCATCCAGCTAGCTTGAAGGTGCTGAGTGAGCCGAGAGATTTTCATTCTTCGTTGTGCGCTTTAAGGGCATAGGGTCTAACGTTGAATTCAACTTAATTTATATGACATTAGATGGCATGAACTGTGACAAAAAGTTTGATTTAGGGTACTTACAGGTCAAACTGCAAGCTCTTACTGCCGATATTCGTGCTTTAGCAGATAGTCATCAAGGTGATAGTCTATCGCTGCTGGCTGTGCTGCGAGCTTTAGAGGATTCGCATCGCGAGATTCGAGAAAACTTGTTTCAAGCCTCGTTACCGGATAATCGGCAGGCGCTTTATGCTCTGTTGAAAGATATGGAAGAAGCTGGAGGCTGGCCTTATATTGAGCGCATGAAATTGCGATCACTCTTATCCAATCTTCCCGATAGCTCCCCCTATCCTGATACAACTGACACCAAAAGCGAGGAAACACCGCACTAAAGGGTGAGGGTAACTTTTGCAGAAAACGAACGTCAGCGCCGACAAAAGGAGACATAGGTGACGGCTAATGTTAAGATCCTGCCGTCAGTCTTGAAATTTCAGAAAACCAATACCCTATTGTTATGGCAAGTGCCGCGCATTCAATTAAATTTGGGACAGACGGCTGGCGGGGCGTCATTGCCGCCGATTTCACCTTCGATCGCTTGGCTATGGTCGCCCCTGTGGCGGCAAAAGTCCTAGCCAATACCTATGGTGATACAACTAGTAGTAAGACAATCATTGTGGGTTACGACCGACGCTTCATGGCAGAAGACTTTGCCAAAACAACAGCTGAGGTTGTCCAAGCCGCTGGGTTTGATGTAATGCTATCTGATCGTTACGCCCCAACTCCAGCGTTTAGTTGGGCAGCGAAGCAACAGAACGCGCTGGGCGCTTTGGTGATTACAGCCAGTCATAATCCTGGAAACTACCTGGGATTGAAAGTGAAAGGAGCCTTTGGCGGGTCGGTTCCTCCAGAAATCACACAGCAGATTGAAGCACTACTCGCTGAGGAACCGACCGAGTCCGCAACCTCTGGAAATCTCCAGACCTTCGACCCTTGGGCAAGCTACTGCGAGGCACTACGGGCAAAAGTCGATCTTCCCCAAATACAGGAGTTCATTCGCCAAGGAAAGTTGACTGTCTACGCCGATGTGATGCACGGTGCGGCGGCGGGCGGTTTAGAGCAAATTTTGGGGGTGCCGATTCAGGAAATTAATAGTTCGCGAGACCCTTTATTTGGGGGCGGTGCGCCTGAACCGTTGCCGCGCTATCTTTCCGAGTTGTTCCGAGTGATACGCACTCGTCAGCGTCAAGAAGGTGCAGGTCTAGCCGTGGGGTTAGTGTTTGATGGCGATAGTGATCGCATTGCCGCCGTCGATGGTGAGGGGAACTTCCTTAGCTCACAAATTCTCATCCCCATCTTGCTCGAACATTTGGCAGAACGGCGTCAGTTCACAGGTGAATTGGTCAAAACAATCAGTGGCTCAGACTTATTTCCCCGTATTGCCGCGTTGTATCAGCTACCCGTCTATGAGACTCCCATTGGTTACAAATACATTGCCGATCGGATGCTAACAACTCCTGTCTTGCTAGGCGGCGAGGAGTCCGGCGGAATTGGCTATGGTAACCACATTCCAGAGCGAGATGCTTTGCTGTCAGCACTGTATATCTTAGAAGCGATCACTCAATCAGGACTCGATCTGAGCGACCTCTACAAACGCTTGCAAGAGCGTACTAACTATACCTCCGCTTATGACCGCATCGATTTGCATCTGTCGGGGATGGAGGCGCGATCGCGTTTGCTGGAACAATTACAAACTCAGCCTTTAACTGAAATTGCGGGTCAGTCGGTGGTGGATTGTCAGACGACAGACGGGTATAAATTCCGTTTAGCGAATGATAGTTGGCTGCTGATTCGTTTTAGTGGTACTGAACCAGTACTGCGACTCTACTGCGAAGCGGCTACCCCTGAGGAGGCACGTCGCACCCTCAACTGGGCGAAAGACTGGGCAGATTCTGTGTGATGATTTGTCATTGGTCATTAGTTATTGGTCATTGGTAATTGACAAATGGCTATAGACGTGCGTACGGCTTCCCATAGGGTAGGACGAATAACAAATGACTAAGGACTAAGGACGAATGACATTACTCGTTGTCGCGACAGGAAATCCCGGTAAGCTGCGGGAGATGCAGACTTACCTGGCAGATTTGGGGTGGGAATTGCAGTTAAAGCCACCTGAGTTGGAGATTGAGGAAACGGGGGATACATTTACCGCAAATGCTTGCCTGAAGGCATCAGAGATAGCCAAGGCGACAGGAGAATGGGCGATCGCTGATGATTCTGGCTTGGAAGTCGATGCTCTCGATGGTGCGCCAGGTATTTATTCGGCACGCTATGGGAAAACAGACGGGGAGCGGATTGAACGACTGCTGGGGGAATACGGGAACGAATTGGAACGGGGGGCGCAGTTTGTTTGTGATGTCGCGATCGCACGTCCCGATGGAGCGATCGCTCTCCAAGCGGAAGGCATCTGCCGGGGCGAAATTTTACGCGCTCCCCGTGGGACTGGTGGCTTCGGCTACGACCCAATTTTTTATGTACCAGAATCAGGGTTGACGTTTGCCGAGATGACGCCGGAGATGAAGCGACGCTATAGTCATCGCGGCAAAGCGTTCAAAGCCTTACTACCGCAGTTGAGCGAGTTAACTGAATAGCTTTTTGGGCTGTAGCTACACCTAGCTATATTTAAAACTGAGGCACTAACCAGGGGTAGCAGAGCCTCAGCCTCAGTATCTATGAGATGAACGGTTAAACCGCTTCTAGATTTTTTTCGCCTGTCCGAATCCGGATTACTTGATCGACGGGACTGATGAAGATTTTACCGTCGCCGATTTCACCAGTGCGGGCGGCGGCGATGACTTTTTCTACCACCATGTCAACTTGGTTGTCCTCAACGACAATTTCTACTTTGAGCTTTTGTAGGAACTCAACGGTGTACTCAGAACCGCGATAGCGTTCTGTCTGACCTTTCTGCCGTCCAAATCCCCGGACTTCAGAGACGGTCATCCCGACAATACCAGCGTTGACCAAGGCGATTTTGACTTCGTCTAGCTTAAATGGGCGGATAATTGCTTCTACCTTCTTCAAGGTCTATAGCTCCTCACGAGTTTTCTATCTATCTTTATAGAACCAGCATGACACTTTCTATCACCGCCTAGACTGAAAGTTTTGTAACTGTTGATACGGTTGGCGTGGGGAGCGATCGCCTTACCGCATACTTTGCTAACGCCTGAGCGATTAATCGCCCTTTTAGATAGATAGGATTAGCAAAGAATGGGTAAATCCTCTAAAAGGGATTGTCCTGCCCGATGGAGGTTACCCTTCAGGGAGAAGGTTAGACTACGGACTCGAATATCACCGCTTCTGATATCCAGTGGCTCTTTCAGACCTGTCGGATAGATTAGGAAGGCTTCGGAACACCTTGTTGCTTTGGCGTAGCTGATCATCTGGTAAATGTCAGTATCTGCGGCTCGATCAGGAGCCTTATACTTGGTATCTAATACGGCTCGTGCTTCGCCAGTCGCCACATGGCAGAGTATCAAGTCAATACGGAAGTGCCGATTCTGACCAATGTCCACCGGATGCTGCTTTTTGAAAAAAAAGCCCTGAGGTGGGTTTTCCTGAAGCCATTCAGCGACAAAAAGCTCATACAGTTTTGCCATGTCAACCAGAAAAGGTAGCATCGTGCGATCTCCTCTTTCATGACTCGCCCCACTACTTTCTAAAAAGAAGCGACAAAGCGCGTGTAAGGGTCGATAG
>JALYGX010000137.1 GCA_030776905.1 Cyanobacteriota bacterium
TTCCTTAACAATTGGATCTTCCGACACCAACAAGATCGCGATCGGTATCGCAATAGACACAACTAAAGAACTAAAAAAGATTGAGCCATGAGCTAGTGCCGATAAAAGCTTTCGTTTGTCCGGATCGTATTCCATTACCATAAAACAGTCTTCCTAATTCCATCAAAGCTTACTTGCCTCTAATCACGACTTTATCACGCAGCCTTGTAAAGACAGGTCGTAAATCCCGTCCAGACTCAGGGAGGCAATCCTCCTAGAGTTTGTGCCGCTAGACCTCTGCACTACCAAGGCTATGGGAAAAAAGGCAATTTATTTATCCTCTTTAAGGGATGCTTGCCGTGTCTTGAACGGACGGAGAATGCTGCAAATCCCAACTGACAGGTTAGGAATCTCACGCCATGCTGCCTGTGCCGTTGGCGGCGGGAGAGTGTAAAAATGTTTTTTAGAAGACCTCTATTTAGGCTTTTTGGATGTCCACTGAAATTCAGACTGAACTGCAAACCGCTGTTGAACATCGGCGCAACTTTGCAATTATTTCCCACCCCGACGCGGGTAAGACAACGCTGACAGAAAAGCTGTTGCTGTATGGAGGTGCGATTCACGAAGCGGGTGCCGTGAAGGCACGTCGGGCGCAGCGCAAGGCGACCTCGGACTGGATGGAAATGGAGCAACAACGGGGAATTTCGATTACCTCGACGGTGTTGCAGTTTGAATATCAAAGTTGTCAGATTAATCTGCTGGACACTCCAGGACACCAAGATTTCAGTGAAGATACCTATCGCACTCTCGCCGCAGCGGATAATGCGGTGATGCTGATTGATGCAGCGAAGGGTTTGGAACCGCAAACGCGGAAATTGTTTGAAGTCTGTCGGATGCGAGGTCTACCGATTTTCACCTTCGTTAATAAGCTTGACCGTCCGGGACGCGAACCCTTGGAACTGCTGGATGAAATCGAGCAAGAACTAGGGTTGCAGACTTATGCGGTGAACTGGCCGATTGGGATGGGCGATCGCTTTAAGGGTGTCTTTGACCGACGCAACCAGCAGATTCACTTGTTTGAACGCAGTGCCCACGGAGCGCACGAGGCGAAAGATACAGTGGTCGATTTGGGTGACCCCAGAATCGAACATCTATTAGAGCAAGACCTCTACTACCAGCTTAAGGAAGATTTAGAACTAATTGAAGGGGTTGGTTCCGAACTGGATTTAGAACTCGTCCATCAGGGTAAGATGACGCCAGTATTCTTTGGCAGCGCGATGACCAATTTTGGCGTTCAGCTATTCTTGGATTCGTTTCTAGACTATGCCCTGAAACCAGAAGCTCGCAATTCCACGGCAGGCGCACTTCCCCCAACGTATCCAGAGTTTACGGGGTTTGTCTTCAAGCTGCAAGCCAATATGGACCCGAAACATCGGGATCGGGTGGCGTTTGTGCGGGTGTGTACGGGTAAGTTTGAAAAAGACATGACGGTGAATCACGCCCGCACTGGTAAAGTAGTGCGTTTGTCAAGACCGCAAAAACTATTTGCTCAAGACCGGGAATCCATTGATGTTGCCTATCCAGGTGATGTGATTGGTTTGAATAATCCGGGGGTTTTTGCGATCGGTGACACGATTTACAACGGCAAGAAATTAGAGTACGAAGGCATTCCCTGCTTTTCTCCAGAACTGTTTGCCTTCCTGAGAAACCCCAACCCTTCCAAGTTCAAGCAATTCCACAAAGGCGTCACAGAGTTGCAAGAAGAAGGGGCAGTACAAATTATGTACTCAGTGGATGAGGCGAAGCGCGACCCGATTCTCGCCGCTGTGGGACAACTGCAATTTGAGGTGGTACAGTTCCGGATGCAAAACGAATACGGCGTTGAAACTAGCCTGGAATTGCTACCTTATAGCGTTGCTCGTTGGGTGGCGGGTGGCTGGGAGGCACTGAAAAAGGTCGGGCGTCTGTTTAATACCGTAACGGTAAAAGATAACTGGGGACGACCAGTGTTGTTATTTAAAAATGAATGGAATGTGCAGCAGGTGGAATCTGACCATCCGGAGTTGAAGTTGAATAGTTCAGCGCCTGTGGTTTCAGGTCAGGAACCCGTGTCCTTGTAACGCAGGATGTAGCAGAAGCGTTCAAACGATACACCGGAGAATCCCATGCTTTTAAGCGTGGGAGTGTCAAAATAGAGCATAGGCAGCATAAATGAAACCCAAAATCTAGAATTTTCGCAACCCTTTGATTGGAAAGACCTTGTGTGAACGTTTCCACGACCTCTGTAAACCTTGACCTCAATAATTTATTTCCATTTGAACTTGATGAATTTCAGCAACAAGCGATCGCGGCTCTGAATGCGGGTCGCTCCGTTGTTGTCTGTGCCCCCACGGGTTCGGGGAAAACCCTGATTGGGGAATATACGATTTACCGTGCTTTGGCACGAGGCGGTCGCGTCTTCTACACAACCCCCTTAAAAGCTCTCTCCAACCAAAAACTGCGAGATTTTCGCGATCGCTTTGGCGCACAACAAGTCGGTCTGCTCACCGGAGATACCTCCATCAACCGGGATGCACCGATTTTGGTGATGACCACGGAAATTTTCCGTAATATGCTTTACGGCACGCCGATTGGGGAAGTGGGTACGTCTATGGTCGGCGTGGAAGCCGTGGTGCTGGATGAGTGTCACTACATGAATGACCGACAGCGAGGCACGGTTTGGGAAGAGTCTATTATCTATTGTCCGCCGGAAATCCAGGTAGTCGCCCTCTCCGCTACCGTTGCTAATAGCGACCAGCTAACAGACTGGTTGAATCTCGTACATGGCTCAACCGAACTCATTTTCTCCGACTTCCGACCCGTTCCCTTACAGTTCTACTTTGGCAACCCCAAAGGACTTTTCCCCCTACTAGATCCGAGCCAAACACAAATAAACCCCCGCCTCAAACCTAAAAATAAGGGAGGAGCCAAGCCGAAGGGAGGACGCCCGGAAAGCCCAAGCATTACCTACATCCTGAGCGAGTTGTGGCAACGGGATATGTTACCCGCCATCTACTTTATCTTCAGCCGTCGGGGTTGTGATAAAGCGGTGGAAGAAATGGGTGAATTTTCACTCGTCAGCGAACAAGAAGCGACTGAACTGAAAGTCCGCATTGATGAATTTTTGAGCCGCAACCCCGATGCAGGTCGCGCCGGACAAGTTGAACCCCTATACCGAGGCATTGCTGCCCATCACGCCGGAATTTTACCCGCCTGGAAGGGGTTTGTTGAAGAACTCTTCCAGATGGGTTTAGTGAAGGTGGTGTTTGCCACGGAGACTTTAGCGGCAGGGATTAATATGCCTGCGCGAACCACTGTCATTTCAACTCTTTCCAAGCGTACCGACCGGGGACACCGATTGCTGACGGCTTCGGAATTTTTGCAGATGGCGGGACGCGCCGGACGGCGAGGAATGGATTCTACGGGCTATGTAGTGACCTTACAGACGCCATTTGAAGGGGGAAAGGAAGCCGCTTACTTAGCCACAGCCGGAGCTGACCCTTTGGTGAGTCAGTTTACTCCCAACTACGGCATGGTACTGAATTTGCTGCAAACCCACTCGATCGCGGAAGCCAAGGATTTGGTGGAACGCAGCTTTGCTCAATACCTGGCATCGCTGTACCTGAGACCTCAGCAACAAGCGATTACTGAGCTGACGACAGAACTGACGAAACTGGATATTCAACTTGCCCCCGTAGACGCGAAACAGGTGGCAAGTTATGAAAAGCTCTCCGAACGCTTGAAAGAAGAACGCCGATTACTGAAAACGCTGCAAACTCAAGCCGAAGAGGTACGAGCCAGTGAAATGGCGGAAATTGCGCCTTATGTTACCCCTGGAACTCTTCTGTATCTGAAGGGAAAATACGTTCCGGTACCGTCTCCAATTCCAGTGGTGGTGGTGTCGAAGGAAAAGGGTCGCGGTCAATTCCCTTTCTTGGTTTGTTTAAGTGTGGAGAATCGCTGGTATGTAGCGACAACCACTGACGTTGTTGGCTTGCACCCTGAAGGAGTTACCCTCAAGGTTGAGTCTCTACAGCCGCCTGCGGAACTCGTTCTTAAGCCAGGTCAAGTGAGGCGGGGTACAGAGGAGACTCAAGCGATCGCATCCTTAATTCCAGCGAATACCCAACCCCTAGTAGCTCCAGAAGTCCTCGCACAGGAGCAGGTCGTAGACGCCGTGACCGCCCAACTGGAAGCTCATCCACTGCGGCAGTGGGGCAATCCCTCGAACTTGCTGAAACGTCAGAAACGCCGATTCGCCTTGCAAGAAGAAATCAACGAGCGTCAAGCCCAATTTCGAGGAAGTCAAGCTCACCATTGGCAAGAATTTCTCAACCTGATTGAAATTTTAACAGCCTTTGGTTGCTTACAGGACTTGAAACCGACCGCTCTGGGACAAGCTGCCGCCGCTATTCGGGGAGATAATGAATTGTGGCTGGGACTGGCGCTGATGTCGGGAGAGTTTGATAACTTAGACCCCCATCACCTAGCCGCGACGATGTGCGCTCTGGTTACTGAAACCCCTCGCCCCGATAGCTGGACAGACTATCTACCACCAGAGCCAATCATTGAGGCGTTGGCGGGGTTGAGAGGGACGCGGCGTCAGTTGTTTCAGTTACAGCGCCGCTATCAGGTTGCTTTGCCCGTTTGGTTGGAGTATGAATTAGTTGGGCTAATCGAGCAGTGGGCATTGGGTGTTGAATGGACAGAGCTATGCGCCAAAACTAGCTTGGATGAAGGGGATGTGGTACGGATGTTGCGTCGGACGGTGGATATCTTATCGCAAATCCCCTATGTGCCGACTGTATCAAATTCCTTAAAACGCAATGCGGTGCGTGCGATCCAGTTACTTGATCGCTTCCCAGTGAACGAGATAGTTGATTAGACTAAGTTGGCATCTATCTAGGGTTAGAAGTTTTGAAGTTCTAATAGTTGAATAGTCCCTCCTGGCAACTTGTTAACGTGCCACGGGGGCGCAGGTTGTAGGAAAGCATAGAAGGAAGAGATGGTGTTGAGGAGTAATTCTCGTTCCAACGGGCAAAGTTGTTTGCCCAGAAACCAGCACGAGTGCCTAAGAAAGCTGGTGTGTTTTCAAGTTCTTATCTCCCCCGTAGCCCCCCTTGTTAAGAGAGGTTGGGGGGAGCGGGAAGGATTTCGTGCAATAAAGAGAAGTTTAAATACGTGCCCTCACGTTGGACTTCAGAAAATTGTCGTTGGCACGTTTATTGGAACGTTGCTCAATTCTCTGGTGCTGCTACCCGTCACCTTAGCAGAAACGGTGCAACTAGGGGTTGTAAAAAGTCCGGAGAATGAAGGCTATTGGTCAGGCATTACCACCCGCTTGCAGTCAGCTAGCGTTGCCTACTGTGTTGTTGACTTTGCTCAAGTCCAGCAAGCCTCAGATCTGGGAAATACTCAATTACTGCTTTTACCCAATATTGAACGTCTCACACCTGCACAGGTAGCTGCACTGCAAGACTGGATGGAGAAAGGGGGTCGAGCCATCGTCAGTGGACCGATGGGGACTCTTTCCCAACCAGAAGTGCGCAATCGATTGCGATCGCTTTTAGGCGCATACTGGGGCTTTGCTCTCACCAAACCCTCGAACTTAGCTGCCATGCGCCTCAACAAACCCACCTGGGTTCCAAGTACTTCCGGAGCTAGTAGTATTCAGGGCGGTGTTGTAATTCCTGCTGGTCTAAATTCGCTCACCGCCGCCGTTTGGAGCCAAAATGACAATGCACCCGCCGTCGTGACAACCGAGAAATCTACCTTTTTCGGCTGGAACTGGGGCATTGATCGCACTGCATCCTCAGCGATGGATACGGCTTGGTTGCGAGCCGCGCTGGATCGTTATGGCATAACCCCAACCGGGTCGAGCAAGACACCAAACTCGTCTGGGCAATTTTGTGTGCCTGCCCAAGCCACAACAGCTAATCTACCTGCAACGTCCCTACCCAAGTCACCCCCACTCAGACCTGGAACTCCTGGTAGGATTGCTCAAACCGATCCAGATTTTGGGGTGATACCGCCACAGGTGCAGCCCAACAAAAGGGGAGCGCTTACCGCCAGGGAAGTGACGGTCATGAGTCAGGAGTTGGAAAATCTCATGAGTCGGTTTGAAAGTGCCCTCCTAGCTGCCAACGCTACCAACAGTGGCGTGAATTTATCAACCACTACAGCGATCGAGCAATTTCTGGTGGCGAGTACTAAGGGGGCTGCTAGACCCGATACTCCCCAGACGGCAAGTCCAGCCGCTATTCAGGCGCTCGTTGCCGCGAGGACGGGCTTGCAAAACTTCCGCAATGCTGTGGCTCAAAAAGACTACAACCAGGCAAGACAGCAGTGGTTCCAAGCACGACGCATTCTCTGGGAAAACTATCCAACAGACCGTAAGCTTGCCCAGCCAGAGATTCGGGCAATTTGGTTAGACCGGGGGACTATCGTCCGCGCTAAGTCAGAGCAGGATTTAGCCAAGATTTTCGACAAACTGGCAGCCGCTGGGTTTAATACCGTCTTTTTTGAAACGGTTAATGCCAGTTATCCCATTTACCCCAGCCGCATTGCTCCAGAGCAAAACCCGTTGGTAAAAGGTTGGGACCCCTTGGCAGCGGCAGTTAAGTTAGCCCACGAGCGGGGGATGGAGTTGCACGCTTGGGTTTGGATGTTTGCAGCGGCAAATCGCCGTCACAACGCTATCTTGAACCAATCTGCTGATTATCCGGGTCCAGTCTTAAAGGCTCATCCAGACTGGGCAATGTTCGATCGCCAAGGCCGTCTGTTCGATCAAAATACTAAAAAGGCATTCCTAGACCCTGCCAATCCCCAGGTACGCACTTATCTGACGAACTTGTTGGAGGAGATTGCAACACGCTATCAGGTGGATGGCATTCACCTAGATTATATCCGCTACCCGTTTCAAGACCCTAGTGCTAATCAGACCTTTGGTTACGGGCGGGCAGGGCGTCAGCAGTTTCAAGCACTGACGGGTGTTGACCCCGTTAATGTTTCAGTAGGCGATCGCTTATTGTGGCAAAAGTGGACGGATTTTCGCATCCAGCAAATCGATACCTTTGTGGAGTCTGTATCTCAACGCCTGAAAGCGCAACGCCCTAACCTGATTCTATCTGCGGCTGTATTTCCCCTACCTCGTCCGGAACGCCTGCAAAGATTGCAACAAAACTGGGAAGATTGGGCGATTCGGGGCGATATTGACCTGATGATACCGATGACCTATGCCTTGGATACTAAAGGCTTGCAGACCCTAGCACAGCCAGTATTGACGCAATCGACGCTAAGTTCAGCCTTAATTTTGCCAGGAATTCGGCTGTTGAATTTACCGAACCCAGTTGCAGTTGACCAAATTCAACTGGTGCGGGATTTGCCAGCGGGTGGGTATGCTTTGTTTGCAGTGGAAAATCTGGATGCCAATCTAACTAGCATTTTAAGTCGCACTCAGGGCGGGGGTTCGCCCTCAGCGAATGAACCTGTGCCTTACCGTCAGCCCTTAAGAGCAGCGGCAGCTCGTTATGCCGCATTGCAACAAGAATGGAGTTATCTAGTAACAAATAATCAAATTTGGATTCAGCAGCCAGCACTTTCGGATTGGGGTAAACAAGCTGATGCTCTTTTGATATCGCTTAATCGACTGGCAGCACAACCATCAGCACAAAATTTATCGTCGGCAAAAGCCTCACTGGTATCGTTCCGAACTCAATTTCAGAGATGGATGCAGCAGCAAGCGGTTAAGCAACCTTATCAAGTCCAAGCCTGGGAAAATCGTTTGGCAACGATTGAGCGATTGCTGCGTTATGGGGAGCGGACGGGGTTGAATCGAAACACTTCTACGGCAGTACAACAGCGATAGGAGAAGACGATGAAAGTTATTGCCTCCGGTCTTTTCTGAGTTAGTTGGTTACAATGACCCAGAAGGTTTGGCTCCTGTGAATGCTGTTTTGGCTTGTCGGTAGATAAGGCGAGAAAAACGCGATCGCATTTCCTGCAATTGAAGATGCGATCGCGAAACTGGACAACTAGAACGTAAGGCAGCCAAGTTCGGCTCTGGAATACCGACTGACGAGCGCTTCTACAGTAAAATGATCGCAAATTCCGTTCACCTGAATGGAGAGGCTCTCTTAGTTACTGATGCTCACATTGACCAGCGATTCAATACTTCACGCTCAATTCTTAAGCAAGCCATCCACGCCTCGATGTGCGTGCCTCTCAAACCAAGAGAGCAAGTAATCTGGAGTATTGTATGCTGACAATCTCTCAATGGATTCTGCGGTAGTAATAGCCTCCTGACTCCTGACTCCTGAAACGAGATGTATTCTACCCAAGTGAGAACTGCTACAAGACCTTTCTTACAAAATTTGTTGGGGAACTTTTCTGCCTTTTAGGAAATAAGTAAGCATTTTGCCCTTTCCCTTCACCTCAAGTATTCCTCGTTCTTCAAAAACAAACGTTTTGCGTAGTCGCTCATAGGTGGCAGTCGTTACTTGAATATAACCAGGTATCCCTTGGGATTCCATCCGAGAGGCGGTATTTACGGTGTCACCCCATAAGTCATAAATGAACTTATTCAGACCAATTACTCCCGCGACAACAGGGCCACTGTTGATGCCAATCCGAATGTGGAACGATTCGCCATCATCTCGTTTAAAACGACGAATTTCCTGTTGCATATCGAGTGCCATTTGTGCGATCGCTTCTGCATGATCCGGTCTAGGCATAGGCAAGCCTCCGACTACCAGATAAGCATCACCAATCGTCTTAATCTTCTCCAAACCATGCTGCTGTGCCAGTCGGTCGAAGGTAGAGAAGATTTCATTGAGTCGTTGAACCAGTTCGTTGGGAGGGATGCGGGCTGAGAGTTGGGTAAAGTCAACAATATCGGCAAACATCACCGTGACTTCCTCAAAATTATCCGCAATAGTATGTTCTTCTTGTTTCAGGCGTTGAGCGATCGCTTCTGGCAAGATATTCAATAACAAGCGATCAGATTGTTCTTGAGCCGTGCGAGCTTGTTCGTAGAGTTCTGCTTGGCTGATGGCGATCGCCAATTGATCGGCTACCGCTTGTACTAGTTCCACTTCTCCTGCACTCCATGTACGGCGAGCGCAACACTGAGCGCAATACAGTACCCCAATGCCCTCAGTACCAACACGAATTGGCAGGCTCAAGAAAGCCGTGTAACCAAGAGAGAGGAGAAACTGCCGCTCCATTGGATCGTCTAGCGTACTGACATCGTTGCTTAACCGGGCACTCATTTGAAACAGCTCTGCCAAAAGCTGGTCTGGAGAAGAAACGACATTGCCAAGTGGATAGCGACCCAAATGGCTAGGTAAATTTGGATTTTTCGCTTCCTTCACCGTTTCCCAATAGGGTTGCTCTGGGTCAGCTCGAAACCACATAAAATGGCAACGGTCGATCTCTAGCAAATTACGAATCTCATTAACAACCGTTTCGAGAATCGTATCGAGATCGAGAGAGTTGCGGATGGCTTTGGATAGAGAGTTGAGTAGTTCTTCTTGTTGAGCCAGTTCTCGATACTTCGCTTCCGACTGCCGCAAGACTTCTTCGGCTCGCTTGCGCTCAGTGATATCGGTAACCACCGATAGCAAGCATCGCTCATTCTCCAAATTAATGATATCTGCGGAAACTAACCCAACTACTATTTCACCTGACTTCTTGCAAAACTCAAATTCTAAGCTAGAAATTGTCCCTTGCTCTTGCAACAACTGCCGCATTCTGACTTGGTCTTCTACCTTAGCCCAAATCCCCAAGTCGGTAGCTGTACGACCAATCACCTCTTCACGGGTATAACCAATCGCTCGTAGGAAACTCTCATTCACCTCGATAAAACGTCCATCCTGGAGTGTAGTGATAGTGATGAAGTCAGGAGAAGAACGAAACGCTTTAGAGAACTTATCTTCCGAAACACGTAGCCCCTCCTCGGCTCGCTTGCGATCCGTGATATCGCGCACAATAATCAAAGCCTCATCTTCCCCACACGGGACGATGCGAGACTCTTCAAAACGGATTTCTTCTTGGATGGGCAATTGGTACTCGTGGACTTGGATTTTCCCAGTTAAGAGAGCCTGTTGTACGTAGTCAAGGCGTCCCCTAGCTATTTCCGGCGGCAACACCTCATAGACGGTTCTCCCGACAACTTCATCAGCAGGAACGAAAGACTGCATAGCTGTCGAGGGCAGGAAGTCGAGGAAAATACCATCTCTGCTGACTCGCATCATCATATCGGGGATCGCAGAAAGGAGACTGCGATTGAGGGCTTCGCTTAGGCGCAATGCCTCTTCAGACTGCTTGCGCTCCATTTCCGCTGCGGCACGGGCAGCAAAAACTTCTAAAATCGAGTGCTTGCGGATTCCCTCTGGCATTGGTTGGTCATCTAGCACCGCTAAGTGACCTAAGACATTGCCAGATGTGTCGAGTAAGGGGATTCCTAGATAACTTTGTGCCCCCAGTTCAACTAAATCCCGATGTTCAGGAAACAAGGCTTGTAGCTGTTCGGGGTAATATTGACTGTCTTTACTACAGATAACTTGTTCGCAGGGCGTACCAGTCAGGCTGTACTCAAAGTTTTCGCCAAAGTCTGTCCCCGTCCACAAAGCGAGGGTGCGGACGTGAGTGTGTTGGGTATTTACACATTCAGTAATAAAGGCATAACGTACATGGAGAGCCGCAGCGAGATGACAGACGAGCGAATGAAAAAAGTCGTCACCTGTAACGGAGGCGGTTCCTTCAACAATTGAGCGGAGCGTCTGCTCCGAACGTTCGCGCTCGATAATTTCAACCTGTAACTGGTGATTGGCTTCTGTTAGTTCAGCCGTGCGCTCCTCGACGCGAATCTCTAAGTCCGCTTTGGCTTGTTGCAGGTCGGTAAAGGACTGTTGCAACTGAAGTGCCATCTGATTAAACGCCTCAGCTAGCACTCTGACTTCATTAGAATGGGGATTAGTTACGGATTGGTTCCATTCACCTCTTGAGAGAGCGGCGGCGGCGTTGCTCAATTGCAGAATAGGTCGGGCAAGCCAGCGAGACGTGAGAATTCCGAATAAACTGGCAATGACCAAAGCGGCTAAACATAACAAAACTGTCGTGCGCCTGTTCGCGTCAATTTGCCCCATGAAATCGGCTTCAGGGACAACCACCACAATCAGCCAATTCAGATTCCGACCTTCAGAGAAGGGTACAACTTGCACGAATTGCCGCTTCCCCTTGATCAAAAAGTCCAGCGGCTGACTCCCCTTGATGTTGTTGAGATTGCCGAAACGTTCTTTTAGCGTCTGGGCTGTGGCGCGAATTAATAGGTTATCGGCATCAGTCGCCCTAATTCGCTTTATAGAGCCGTTTTTCATCGTGAATGGCTTTTCGGAAGTCGAGGTAGCCACCAACAACCCGGAACGTTCAATAACGAAGGTCTGACCCGATTTACCAATTTTCAACTGCTTTAGAAACCTGGCGATTTCTGACAGCATCAGATCGACGCCTACCACCCCGCGCAGAACAGATGCCTCGTCATAAACGGGTTGACCGAGAGTAATCGTCAGCCTTGGGTCTTTGAAGTCGGGGTAAATGTCACTCCACGTAGACTGACCCGCCTTTTCTGCGGCTTGATACCAAGGTCGAGTTTTGGGGTCGTAGTCGTTTCTCGTCTCTAGCAAGGTCGTTAGATTTCCTTGGTCGTCATGGTCGTAGCGCTGGTATTTCCCACCTGTGGCTTTACCTGCCCTAGAAAGCTGCCAGGTACTATCCTCTTGAAGTATCAGCCCTGTGAATTCTCCGTCGCTTGCCCCAAAATAAAGACCGGAGACTTTCCCTGAATCGAATAAATCCCTTTGCCGCCAATAGTGGCGACCCAAATTGTTCGGGTCTCGCCAATTTACCTGACCGAGGGCGATCGCATTAGCATTGATCTCGTTGAGCAAGTAAGGGATTCTTAGGTAATCTCTCAGTCTCTGCTGGATGCTATTCGCCACTTCTTGGCGTAACACAGTCGTGACTTCATTGACAGCTTCCTGCCCGTTGTGGAACGACAGCCATCCTGTCAATCCTACCGCTGCGGAGATTTGCAGGACGAATGGCACGACAAGCAGGGTGCGCAAGGGCACCTTGGGAGAAACCTTTTTTGCCTGACCCTTTAGAAATCTCAGTAACGTCATAGTGCAGCATTACATAGGCTCAACTATAGCCAAGCGATCGCCAGTTGGCTTGACACGTTTAACACGAAGTACCTCTCATTCATCAGGAGAAAGATCCCACCCGTTCACAACTTATCCGTGGCAGCGCAAAGCTTATAATTGACCCGTTCCTAGCTTGAATGACAGATTTTATATGACTAAAGCCTTTGCTGCTCGGTTTAGCTTTGCTCTGCTGTTCGGAGCAACTTTGTTAGCAGTGAGCTTTACTGCGGTGGCAGCGAGAGCCCAGAACCCGTTATACAATCCGATTCCCATACCTCCAAATAACGAGGTCTCTGACACGCTCACAGACAAGGATATTCCCATTGAGAAAGGGGGCTTTGCCCGCGATTATGTAATTAATTTAAATGCGGGCGATCAAGTCGCTGTTGACCTGACCTCGGAAAGCTTTGATACCATTGTCACACTCCTGGCAGCGGACGGCTCTAGCGTAGGAGAAAATGATGATGGACCCGATGGCAGCACCAATTCTCTTTTATTTACTCGAATTACCGAAGCGGGGCGGTACGTTATCCGGGTACGTGCCTTTGGCGCAACGGGTGGCGGTGGTTTTAAACTCAAGGTGACACGGCTCAAACCCGTTTAAGGATTAGCTGTTCTAGAGGCTGGTGAAAAGACACAGAAACAGAGCTTCTGTCCATTCCACAACGGCTCCATAAGTATCGCCAGTGTGTCCACCTAGCTGGCGGTGAAACCAAGCACCTGTTAGAAATGCGATCGCACTTCCCCCAACTGCCATCTCTAACGAAGCCCGCCATGCACCCTTCTCTAGCAATAGTGGCAAGCTGCATAAACTTAATAGCAAGAACCACCCTAATAGCATATCCTGAGGCGTGCGAATTGCCTGTTTGTGAAAAGCTCCTTTTCCCGTAGGCTTGAGATAAGGATAAAGGGATATAGCGACGACTTGGCTCCAGCGTCCCCAACCTGCCGAAACCATTAAAGCAAGGCTGCGATGAAACTCAATATCTGTCAAAGCAGCGGTTTTTAATAACAATAAAGCGATCGCCGCCATTGCTCCAAACGCCCCTGTAGCACTATCTGCCATCACGGCTAAACGTCGCTGTCGGTCTTGAACTGCTAAACCATCCGCTGTATCCATAACGCCATCCAAGTGCAGTCCCCCAGTCAGGGCAATCCAGCTAGCGACAATTACCGCACTTCGAGTCAGTATCGGGAAGCCCAAGTGTTGCAGAAAAGCATCTAAAATCCCCAGGATGGCTCCGATTAGCACTCCTATTAGCGGTGCCCAACGGGCAATGCCTCGAAACGCCAACGCCCAACCCCCTGGAACGGGAATGCAGGTATAAAATGTAATTGCACCTAATAGAGACAACCAAAGTTGATGTCCCCTTCGCACCCATCCTCGAAACCGATATCGCTTCATAGGGGACTAACCGTCATAATATTTACTAGACTGCCGTATGAGCAGCACTAGAATCTTGGGATAGTATTGTCTCATACCCTACTGTTAGAGCAACAAGTTTCCTGTACTAGCTCAAGTATTTAGAAAGACACCCACTGGTATTGCATCATGTAGTCCCCCTGGATTGTTCCTTACCTCACCCTTACTGCTGGCTTGACCTTTGTAGTAGCTGTGATCTAAGCTCTTAGTTTCTTCTGTAGGGTTTCATCATTATAAAGCGGTTATCTCAAACCGCTACATGGCAATTTCAGCCCCGTTTGCATCATAGGCTTTTACCCATGAGTCATCCCAAATCCTCACACCAGCTTCCGGCTCCCTGTATCATCGACACGGGCATCATCATCAACAAGCAAGACATGGGACGACTGCTCACCGATTTGAGCCGCGTCCGCTACATCCACACTCTCGACGGCAAATTGCAAAATGAGGGCGAAGGATGTGTGTTGGAAGTTTTTTCTGACCCCCAGCGCTCGACGATGATTGCCAATCATACACTTTATCTAAACGTTCAAAGTTTTGATTATTTACAGCTAAACCAATCCCCTGAAAACGAACCTCTATTCGACCTGATTCAAGACAATCGTCAGTTACGGCTCATTCCCTTATCCAATCCCATGCAAGAGCAGTATACACAGCAACTTAATGCTGACGCTCTCGAAGCAATGGTAACGCGAGTTCTCAGCGCTAAGTGGGATGTGCAAATAGACGATGATGGCGACTGCCCTTTTTAGGGAGTGCTGAGTGCTAAGTGCTGAGTGCGCCGAAGTCTTAGGAGGATGTTGAGTACACCCCCATTTCTTCTAACGAATAACTAACAGCTTTGCATCAACAGAAAATTACATTTTCATTTCAATGTCAGGCGTCCTGTAGTCACACTAAGGCACGCGCTGGCGTTCTTGTTACGCCTCATGGGTTGGTGGAAACGCCTAAGTTCATGCCAGTAGGAACCTTGGCGACTGTCAAAACCCTGACCCCAGCACAACTGGAGACAGCAGGGGCGCAAATGGTACTGGCGAATACCTATCATCTCCACCTGCAACCAGGAGAAGCCATCGTTGAGCAAGCGGGTGGATTGCACAAGTTCATGGGTTGGAAGGGACCAATACTTACCGATTCCGGCGGCTTCCAGGTATTTAGCTTGAGTCAGATACGTACAATTACGGAAGAAGGTGTAACTTTTCGTTCGCCTCGCGATGGACGAATGATTAATCTGACACCGGAGCGTTCCATTGAGATTCAGAATGCCTTGGGGGCAGATGTGATTATGGCATTTGATGAGTGCCCCCCTTATCCAGCAGAACGTTCGGAGGTCGAGGCGGCAACTGAGCGTACCTATAGATGGCTGAAGCGCTGTATCGACGCCCATGCTCGCCCTACCGACCAAGCGCTATTTGGTATTGTGCAAGGAGGCGTTTACCTAGATTTACGTCGTGCGGCGGCTCAGTCTTTGGTGACGTTAGATTTACCGGGTTATGCGATTGGGGGTGTCAGTGTAGGCGAACCTGCTGAACTGATTCACCAAATTGTTGAAGCGACTGCACCTTATTTACCAGCAGATAAACCTCGTTATCTGATGGGTGTTGGCACGTATCGAGAAATAGCAAAAGCGATCGCATCGGGAGTCGATTTGTTTGATTGCGTAATTCCCACCCGTTTAGGACGCCACGGTGCTGCTTTGGTGCAGGGAGAACGCTGGAACTTGAAAAATGCTCGATTTCGGGAAGATTTCACGCCTCTAGATGCCACTTGCCCTTGCTATGGCTGTCAGAACTTCAGCCGCGCTTACCTGAGTCATCTAGTGCGATGCAAGGAATCTCTCGGCTATATGTTGCTTTCTCTACACAACGTGACTGAGCTAATTCGCTTCACTCAACAAATTCGGGCAGCAATTTTAAGCGATACCTTCACTACAGAATTCGCTCATTGGCTAGATACGGAATCTGGGCTGCATTGAAGGTGAAGCCTTTTAGGTAGCGATAAGATTAAGTCACAGATTCTTGGGGCTTAAAAGGCGATCGCTTGCGAAAGATGACAACCACGCTTCACCAACCAATCACTCTAAAAGAGTTCCTCAAACTGCCACAGACAAAGCCTGCGACTGAATTTATTGATGGTCGCATTTACCAGAAACCCATGCCCCAAGGCAAACACTCCCGACTACAGCTAAAGCTTTGTAATGCAGTTAATCAAGTTGCTGAGGATCGACAGCTTGCACTAGCTTTTCCAGAACTGCGCTGCACTTTTGGGGG
>JALYGX010000138.1 GCA_030776905.1 Cyanobacteriota bacterium
CCAAAGGTATCCGTCTCAATTACATCTGCCCCAACCTGCAGAAAGCCTCGATGTACTTTCTCCACAGCTTCTGGCTTAGTTACTATCAGGTACTCGTTACAGCCTTCGTACTGCGCCCCTCCAAAGTCTTCTGCTGTTAGGTTTTGCGTTTGGAGCGAGCTACCCATTGCGCCATCGAAGACGATGACAGGGCGTTCCGGGCTATGGAGGCGAGTCAGGAAGGGGCTGTTCATAGACGGCTGTCTTTACGGTGAATTGGGTTAGCCTTTGGATGATTAGCTTAATATATTGTGCAAAATTTTAGAGCGATCGCGAGTAGACAAAATAATGAACGTACAAACAACCGTTAGGTCTACTTCCCGACAAGAGTCCGTTCTCGCCGAAGTGAGAGTCGTTTTGAAAGGCGTCAGTTGGCAAACCTTCAAGACATTCATGGCGGATGGACAAAGGTTAGCTGTGCGCTTTGTTTAAGATAAACGTTTGCTAATAAAGGAGAGATCTACCCCTCCAAAATTGGCAACTAAAGCGACATTCAAGTTTTCCAGCGATTCGACTAGCCAAAGAATATCATCTATAACTTGGGATTCATAGTGGTTAAATAAGATAGAAAATCGCTTTTCTAAATTAGGCTTAACTGAACGAGAGAGCAGCGCAATTTTGAGTAAAAATTCGATTGTCCGAAGCGAGCCAATGTTGGAAATTAGGTCGATAAATAATAAATGTTCTGATTGCTGAGGACTCTGTACTAAGAAGTTAAATAAGTTGTTACAAGTCCGCATTATGAGGATATTATCAACTTTTTGAGAATCAAATTGAGGAAATGTATTTTTTAAATGATTAGACAAGCGTTTATTAAATTGATGCTTTCCGTATTCTGGGTCAATCGAAGTAATTAGATATTCATATAAATCTTCTTTAAAGTGTTGATAGGACTGACTATTACCAGTGTGAGTCAAAAAGCCCTGAGCTAACTCTCGGTAAGTATAAGCTCCTTCAACTTTTCCCACAAATTGCTTAAGAGCAAGAGCCAGTTGGCGATCGCTTAATAGAGTAGGATTTCGCACGGGTTGTATAATCTGTGCTGCCGTGCTTGAAGAGGATTGGCGAGTCATTTGAGATCGCCGCATTAGGTAAGTTGCGTACAGTGACAGATTGGCTGCAAACTGCTGCTGCTTTTCGGCTTGAAGTTGTCGAATTGCTTGCTGATGCTCAGAAGAGCTGCCCTCACCCACCATACAATGGCTGTACAAGTAGGGATATCGGTTCACTAACTGACCTAACGGGCGATTGAACTTCTTGTTGTTGTTATTTGTATTATGTGTAGCGGGGTGATTTGTAGTATGTGTAGCGGGAGCTGGCTCTACATTTTGAACTAAGCGTTGCAGCGTTAGAAACTCCTCACTCTCGACAAACATGAGTACAAATTCCTGCAAGCGACGGCTTTTAGGAGACTCAAAGGCTTTTACGGCGGAACTTGAGGAGGGAGTCTTAAATAATGCGACTAAAGAAGCGATCGCTTCTTTATATTTGGAATTCATTTGCCAACGGTTGACGAGGATGTGGCAGCATCGGTTGAGGATATGCTTAAACTCTCGTTCCGCTACCTTTGAGGCAATAATCCTGTTTAGCGCTGCGGCAATTTCTGGGTCTTGGTAACTTGTGCCCTGGATAAACAGCAGGCGAAAGCGCTCGATTAACTGTGCTGGAGGCTCTCGTTGCACCCAGGAAATCAAGTGAGTGTATAGTATCTGCTCTTCCCGGCTGATGTCGCCACCGTTGTTTTGCTCGACATCAGACTCAGGTGGATTAGGATTGGGTAGCTCCGCTAGCGCCTTGTCAACCCAACGGCGATCGAACACGGACTGGTAGAGGCGGTTATAAACTTTTAGTTTGCCACTACGCTTGACGACCAACCCTGAGAGCCGTAATTCCATTTGCTCAGGACTATCATTTGCTGCAACTTCTCCTCGTTGCAAAATTTCTTGATAGAGTTCCAGTAGCTGACCCGTGCGTTGCTCGCTTCTGAGGATGCGATCGCGAATTGTCCTCAGATGCTCTGGCTCATCATGCGCTTCCCAGTTTTCTACCAAGTACTTGCGTACCACTCGCGCCACCCAGGCAGCCATCGGAAATTGAGCATTCTCCCCTACTCCTGTTAATCTCCAGTCCCTAGCCCCCAGCCCCTGCTCCTCTGCTTGCTTCAGGATGAGCTTACACAGCTTTTGGGTGAGAAAGGGCTGACCTCCCGTCCATGCCAATATTTCCTCTAGCACCGCCTGAGGATTACTAAATTTCCCCTTTAATCCCTGTGCTAAGGGTTGAGCTTCGCGAGACTGGAAACCGCACAGTTCAATCGCTCGACCAATATTAAAGGGAGCGCAGGATTTGTCTTGAATTAAATCTGAGGGCGTTGATACTCCTAGCAGAGTAAAGGTAAGGCGTTTGTATTCAGGTTGATAAGCGCGACTGTCATAGCAAGACCGAATAAGCGCAAAAAAATCATCCACTCTGAAATTTAAGCTGAGAACGCTGTCAATTTCATCTAAAAAAATAACCAAGTTTTGAGAGACGAAGCCTAGCAATATCTCTCGAATAAATTCACTCAAGCGCTGCACAGGAGAGAGGAATTTGCGATCGCACCACCAACTTCCGATATCTACCTTGTCTAACAGGTTAAAGCTACTTGCTAGCGTATAAACTATGCCTGCATACCACTGGTTTGGTGTAATATCCTGATTGCCGATCGCCGTTAGGTCAACCACTGCACAAGCAATTCCGTCTGCTTGTAGCTTCTGCATTGCCTTGACCCGCAAACTCGACTTCCCCATCTGTCGAGAGTTAAGGACGTAGCAGAACTCGCCAGCCTTCAAGGCGTTATAAAGTTTAAAGTCGGCGTCTCGTACCACATAGGTTGGAGCCTCTATGGGTAAACATCCACCGACTTGATACTCGTAGGTTGAGGTTTGTGCTGCGATCATTCAGATGGCCCTTAACTTGAGCAGAAACACGGCAGATTTTTTTTACGTGGAGAATATTATCTTACCTGCTAGAGTTCTGGGCACTAAGAAGTTATGCAAAAACTTCAGGTTCTAACTTAAAAGTACAAAGAGACAAGAGAGCCAACTTCTAAGCTTGCAAAGATTTTTCAAACGCCATTCGCTGTTGCGCACTGTGCAAAAAGTAGCCGTTAACCATAGCAGACGCTAGAATCCGACCCAGGTGTTCGCGGCTAGTAGTAATCGTCATATCAAAGTCATCTGGAGGCAAGGTTCCCAGCATTCCTACAATATTACGTTCCATGACCTGAAGAGCTTCAGGGTTAGCTTTGGAGAGTTGGGCAATTGTCTCTGGGTTTAGGGATTGGACGTATTGCCATAGCATATTACCGCCTTCTGACTGGCTACCAAAGGAATCTGGAACTCGATTTGACAGATTGTTCATAGTAGTAATCGGCAGTTTGTAGAGTTGTTAATGTTTCTATAGACTACTTTACTCGGTTCATCCCTGTGTAAGAGTAAGCGCAACCGAACCATAGACGACGGATTCTGCTACAAGGAACTAGGGGGAAATGGCAAGATAACCATCTACAAGAAAGTTGCGGCATATCTCTACTATCAAGTCAGGGATTCTGTCTTGAAAAATACACAGTTGTGAAAGTGCTTACACGAATGTACCGCCCGATCGCTCTATGGATTAGGAATAGAGAGTGATACCTACAGAATACTGGCAGACTCTACGCTAAGGGATGTACTCAGTGGTTGTCCAACAATAACTTTGCATCATAACCTATGGTTTTTTGTCATGAGTCATGAGTCATTAGTTCTTAGCTCTTGACCAATCACAACGAGCAAGAGTTCCAACAACGAAGAAATAATTTTTATTCGACGCCTAAGTTAGAGATTATGAATGAAGCGGAGTTCACCAAGGCATTGACAGGGCTGACGCCTCGACAGGAAGAGGTGTTGCTCAAAGTTTTGGCGGGCAAAAAAGATGCAGAAATTGCCAACCAACTGCATATCACTAAAGATACGGTCAGGAAACATATCGAGAATACCTGCAAGGCATTTGGTCTAAGCAATTTGCAAGAATCTGGTTCCTCACACCGCCCTGAATTGATTTCTCTATTTGCTAAGTACAAGCCAGAGTTATTTAGGGGGGAGACGCCAAGCCTAAGCGATCGCACTAAAATTTTACTCAGTTACTACCGTGGCACTGACCCAGACAAAAGCGTCGCAATGGAGTTAGAGGCGGCGTTAAATGCCTCTGGTTACAACGTATTCATCGCTGATGGCAGTCGGCGCATGGCAACCAACGGACTACAGCAAATTTGTAGCGAATTAAACCGATGCGATCGCTTGCTACTGCTGTTGTCAACCCTGGCGGCTAGCAGTGAAACGATGACAGAAGAGGTACGGATGGCTAAAGCATTGCGGGATACTCGACCAGAGGGTAAGCCAGAAATTTTAGCAATTCGTCTTAATTGTCCGAGTGGCTTACTGAACCATGACTTGCGCGGTTATCTTCAAGGAATGCCGCAGTATGAGTGGCACTCTACCGAGGATACTCCAAAAATTGTACAAGCCGTATTGAAGTTTTTGGCATCAGGTGATGACCGGACGGAAGTAGGGAGGGATAGCCGTAGGCCTCTCCAAGAAAAAGAAGTGGAAAAATCTCGCTTCCCGACTTGCTATTGCGCTACTCCAAATTACCCACCCCAGCCTGTGGCAGAGCCAGAGTTGCCCAGAGGACAGGTAGAGTTGGCTTCTGCCTTTTATGTTGAGCGTCCGGGGATTGACGAGCGCTGTTATGAAGCGCTTGCCAAACCAGGGGCGCTAATCCGGATTAAAGCACCTAGGCAGATGGGCAAAACCTCTTTGATGGCTCGGATTCTCCATCGGGCAACTCAACAAGGCTATGCAACAGTGCCTTTGAGCTTTCAGTTGGCTGATAGCAAAGTCTTCACTGACTTGGATAAATTCTTACGGTGGTTTTGTGCGATCGTTGCCTTGGAACTACAGTTGCCCGATCGCTTGGCTGACTATTGGAATGAGATTTTCGGTAGTAAAGTTAACTGCAAGTCTTACTTCGAGCAGTATTTACTGGCAAATGTTACAAATCCCCTAGTCTTGGGTCTTGATGAAGTAGATAGGGTATTTCAATACCCCGAACTTGCCGCTGATTTTTTGGGTTTATTACGAGCGTGGCATGAGGATGCCAAAAATCGGGAAATTTGGCGAAAACTCCGGTTAGTTGTGGTGCATTCAACGGAAGTTTATATTCCAATGGATATCAATCAATCGCCATTTAATGTCGGCTTACCGATTGATTTACCAGAATTTCAGTTAGAGCAGGTACGAGAACTAGCGCAGCGACATGGACTCGATTGGGGAGTCACAGAAGTTGAGCAACTAATGGCGATGGTGGGAGGTCATCCCTATCTCGTAAGGTTGGCTCTCTACTATATTGCCCGACAGGAGATGACACTCACACAACTTTTAGAAACAGCTCCTACAGATGCTGGGCTATATAGCGACCACTTACGACGGCACTTGTGGAATTTATCACAGCATCCAGAGTTAGCCGCCGCCCTAAAAAAGGTAGTATCTGCGGATAACCCCGTGCAATTAGAGTCAATGCAAGGATTTAAGTTGCATAGCATGGGGCTGGTGCAGTTGCAAGGGAATGAAGTGACACCACGCTGCGATTTGTATCGTCAGTATTTCAGTGTTCGTCTAGCACTTTCTCTGTAAGGGAATCTTTTGAGTTTATGGGAACGTAGGAATTGCGATCGCAACTCCTACAAAGCTAATGCAAGCTGAGGTTTTAACTCAAGATTGTTTTGTTACGAGCTACTTTTTCCTTGTGGTCTTTCTTAGAGGTTATGTCGTTACCGAGTTCCTCCTAGTGGGCTGGGTTGTTGCCGAGTTCCTTGTTGCTGCCTGCTTGGTGGCGAAGTTCTTTGTTGTGTACTGCCTTGTTGCTGGATATAACCTTCTACATTACTAATTGCTTGTGTGGCATAAGGATTGCCAGGACGTAGCTGAAGTGCATTTCTAAAGTTACTCAAAGCAGTTGGGTAGTCTCTTTGGTCAGTTGCAGCGTACCCAGCTAGCATGTATTGAGTAAATGCGTCTTGCTGCCCATTGGAGCGCCCAGTGCCTGAGGTAGTTCCACCTGTACCTGTGCCCATGCCACCAGCACCCGTGCCATTTTGACCTGTACCTGTACC
>JALYGX010000139.1 GCA_030776905.1 Cyanobacteriota bacterium
AGTTCGGGTAGTAGAAATGGCGGGCGTTTTTAAAGTAAGAAATCATGCCCGACGAGAAGTATCAGTATCCACTTTATCCTACACGAAAGCCTACGTCATTCTAAGGGCTGCGGATGGTTTGGAACTAGGTTCCCGCCTTTTTGCTGAGTGATCCTTTAACCTGAGTTCGATGTAAGCTCAAAAGCCTTTATGCTCAGGGAATGATTTTAGCACAAAGAGGACTTTTTCAAGAAGTCCTCCCAGTTCTTGAACGAGCTGACGGGTTTTAGAATTGTTGTATCTGGTAAATTTATCTTCGCTGCCCCAATAGAGGTTTTTTGCGATTACATAATCTACGCGGTCTTCGCAGAAGCCGTTTAACCTCTTCAGTTGAACTACAGAGCTGACGGGGTGACAACCCCGTCAGCAACCACGCGGCGCGTGGGATTAAGACTTGTTCATGGTAAAAAAGAGCGGTCTCGTATTGTCAACAAGACCGACTTAACGAACCTGTTTTCAAGGCGCTATGGCTGTTTTGCCAGGAGGGGAGCAGCTTGTAGAAGCGTCTTGGTATAGGGATGCTGCGGGTTGGTAAACAGTTCGTGGGTACGACCAATTTCTACCATTTGACCGCTGTTCATCACAGCAATGCGATCGCATAAAAACCTCGCTAACCAAAGGTCATGAGTAATAAATAAATAGGTAAGATTAAATTCTTCCTTCAACTCCAGCATTAAATCCAGTACCTGCGTCTGTACGCTGGCATCCAGCATACTCACGGGTTCGTCGCAGATGAGCAGACTCGGACGGGTAATCAAGGCACGAGCGATCGCAACTCGTTGTTGTTGTCCTCCCGATAGGTCAGCCGGATAACGATTGTAGTATTCTTCTGTCGGTATTAACCCCACCCGTTCCAGCATCTGCATAACTTGGCTTCTGGCTTCCGTGGGATTAGCCAGTTTGTGAATGAATAATGGGTCAGCAATACTTTGTCCCACTGTCATCAACGGATTGAGGCAAGCATGGGGGTCTTGAAATACCATTTGAATTTGACGACGTGCGATTCGTAGGGATTCCCGGTCGAGTTGGGCTAAATTCCGTCCCTGAAATTCCACCGTTCCAGAAGTCGGACGAATGAGCTGCAAGATGGTGCGGGACAGGGTACTCTTACCACAGCCAGATTCCCCGACCAATCCCAAGATTTCCCCTGGATAGAGGTCAAAGCTCACATTATCGACCGCCTTGATAGCGCGGCTTTCCTTAGTCTTAGAAAGCAGTTGTTCTATAAAATTGCTCTCCAGAGTGTAATACTGCTTTAAATCTTTAACTCGCAGTAAGGGTGTAGGAAGAGAGGAGAGATTTTCTTTCTCTTTTATTGCCTGGTGATCTTCTTCCTTTACGGCTTGAATATGTAGAGCAGCTTCCAGGAGCGATCGCGTATAGTCATGTTTAGGCTGCTGTAGGATAGTTCCCACCGCCCCTGCTTCCACAACCCGCCCCCCATACATCACGGCAATTCGATCACAATATTCCCCCACCATCGCCAAATCGTGAGAAATCAACAACAGCGCCATCTGCCGTTCGTTGCACAGTCGCGTGAGTTCCTTTAAAATCTGTGCGGCGACCGTGACATCTAAGCTCGTCGTCGGTTCATCTGCCACAATAAGTTTGGGATTGAGTAATAAGGCAAGAGCGATCGCTACCCGTTGCCGCATTCCCCCACTAAATTCATGGGGATACTGAGACCAGCGGCTGGCTGGAATTTTCACTGCCTCTAGCGTCTCCAGTGCCCGTTCCTTGCTTTCCCGGCGACTTAGCTGGGGTTGGTGCGCCCTCAACGTTTCAATACAGTGGTCTCCAATCGTCATCAGTGGGTCTAGGCGGGTCATCGGGTCTTGAAATACTAACGCCACTGCTTCTCCCCGAAACTGACGCAACTGAGAAGGTGTGAGATCGAAAACCGACTTTCCGGCAAACTTGACCCGTCCCTCAATTTGTGTAGATGGGGGTAATAATCGCATGGCTGCCCGTCCCAAGGTTGACTTGCCGCAACCGGATTCCCCTACTAATCCCATACGCTCCCCAGCCTCTAGGGTAAATGAGACATCATCTACCGCCCATTGGGTCATTGCTGCTGACCGAGTCTTGGGATAGGCAACCCGCAAATTTTCTACACAAAATAAGGCTTCATTCATTTTTAGTTCTTTGTCATTAGTTCTTAGTCATTAGTCATTAGTTCCTAATTCTCTGTTCTTAGTCCTGAGTCTGCAAGCCAAAACAAAGGCTTGAGCGCAAATGACCAATGACTAATGACCGATGACTCACAGTTGACGCCTAACATCTATTGGTTGAATATTAACCGCAACTCGCCGCATCAAGTAGGCGACACCAAAATCCCCATTCGGATGCTTTTCTAAAGCTTCAGCTAGTTCAAACACACGCGCTGCCAGTTCGCTTCCCAGTTTTTCAATAGTCGCTTGACGTTCTTGTTGAGAAAATTGCCGATCCCGGACTTTTGTCTGCCATTCGTTGGAAAATAGTTGCTCAATAGTGGTGTGCAGTCCGAGTTCTTCCAAGATGTCCCATTCGCCGTAATCGCACCAAATCCCGCGACATTGCATACACCGCTCTACATAAAATGGTGTTTTCAGATTCACCTTCGCGCGAGATAAATAGCGCTGGCAGTCTGGACACAAGGCGGCTTTCGCATCAAGGGGAGACTTGACGAAATTTACATCGAGCGTTCCAGAAAGCGCATTAGGTACAGATAGATTGTTGGCTTGACGAGCCTGCCAAGCTTCGTATTCACTAGCTGGAATCCAAGTCCCTTTGCACTCCTGGCAATACTTCACGGCAAATTTGCCATCCAAATCGCTGTCCAATAGGGTTATATGCTTACATTTCGGACATTGCACAGATTGTTCTTCCTCACACAGTCCAATTCTTTATTAATCTACAAGAATGGTTCAAGAGTGCCCATCCTCATACCGACTTTAGCCCGTACCCCTTAACCCTTAAAGTTGAAGTAACGCTTCGCAATATTGAATTAAGGTTTTAAGGCGATCGCTTATGCTGTCTTTCCGCACTAGGGAGGTTGCCGGACTCCGCGATGCCTGAAATAGCATTATGTCCGTTGCTAGCAACCGCATCTGTTTGTAGATTTCTGTCTGAAGGGACTGCCACCGGAATATATTCTCACATTCCAGGTCATCTGCATTTAGACTGGTTATCTGACTCTGAAACAATTGTTGTAAATCCTGGAACTTATCCCGCAGTACAGACTTCTCGAAATCTATACCAGCAGTGCTATGCAGCATCTGCTCCAAAACTTGTTGAAATTCCTGATAAGGTTTGCGATGTGACGATGGCAACATTATGGCTCTCGTTGATCTAGAATCTTATGTAAAGAATTTTGTCTTTTCTAATAAAGGCGATCGATTGAGGAAGCATATTCTTCAAGGCTTAATCCTTAAAGCAAGCTTTCATTACTATAGAGCGATGAGAATCCTGTCATTCTCACGCATATTTGATCGCAACTCCAAAAGTCATTACTGCTTAGAGCTTAGACGCCTAAGCCTATCTTTCGCATCAGCCCCAGAGGGTTTTGACAGGTAACAGGTCAACCCATTACACAATCTCACAGCCACTCTGATAGACTCAGTTCTATTTTTATTTCCTAACCGAAGAATATGGACGCTATAGCTACCACCCCCACTCTCCCTACTCTTGATGTTGTTGTTCCTGACTGGTTGCAGGAATGTCTAACGGCGGTGTCCTCAACCGCTACTGAACCCGTTCCTGACGATACCGATTTAATTTGTCGAGCTTTCCGATTTGCCTACGAACTACATAAAGGCCAATACCGGGCATCAGGAGAACCTTACATCGCTCATCCAGTTGCTGTTGCTGGTTTATTAAGAGATTTGGGCGGTAGCAGCGTGATGATTGCAGCAGGGTTTCTGCACGATATCGTTGAGGATACAGACATCACGGTGGAAGAGATTGAGTCTCGATTCGGAATCGAGGTGCGCAGATTAGTTGAAGGAGTTACCAAACTTTCTAAATTTAACTTCTCCAGTAAAACTGAGCGTCAAGCTGAGAACTTCCGCCGTATGTTTCTGGCAATGGCAGCGGATATCCGAGTCATTGTGGTGAAGCTGGCAGATCGACTGCACAATATGCGAACGTTGGAGCATTTGAATCCGGACAAACAGCGCAGAATTTCCTTAGAAACGCGAGAAATCTTTGCACCATTAGCAAATCGCTTAGGAATTGGACGCTTTAAGTGGGAATTGGAAGATTTGTCGTTTAAGTATCTGGAACCAGAGGGTTTCCGGGAAACCCAGAAACTCGTGGCAGAGCGGCGTTCCGACCGGGAAGACCGATTAACTAAGGTATCAGAAATTTTGCGATCGCGTCTTGAAGAAGCGGGCATCCAGTGTCTGGAAATCAACGGTCGTCCGAAGCACCTATATGGCATTTATCAGAAAATGCAACGCCAGCAAAAAGGATTTCACGAAATCTACGATATTGCTGCTATGCGGCTGATTGTGGAGACAAAAGAAGAGTGTTACCGGGCTTTGGCAATCGTTCACGATGCCTTTCGACCCATTCCTGGTCGCTTTAAAGATTATATCGGGTTACCAAAACCGAATCGTTACCAATCCCTACATACAGGCGTCATCGGTTTTACAGGGCGTCCCATCGAAGTACAAATCCGCACCCTAGAAATGCATCAGGTTG
>JALYGX010000140.1 GCA_030776905.1 Cyanobacteriota bacterium
GTTTGTTGGCGGTCGTTATGGAAAATCTCGATCTCAATTTTGGCTTGTCGGTTTCTTTATTCCCGATCGTAATCCTTGCCATGACCATTGAACGGGCGGCTTTGATGTGGGAAGAATCAGGTGCAGCAGAAACAACAATTGCCGGACTTGGTACTGTTGTAGCGGCTGTGATCGGGTACTACTGCATGATTAATGACTATGTGGAGCATTGGGCATTTGTCTTCCCGGAACTGTTGCTGTTGGTCTTAGCACTAAATATTCTCGTAGGACGCTACAACGGCTACAAGTTAATTGAATATTTCCGATTTCGATCATTACAGCGGCAGTTGAATCAAGCAGGAGGGTAAACTGGTATGTTTCCATTTTCACTTCGGCGTCACGGCATTCTAGGGATTAACGCTCGCAACTTGGACTATATCTCCCCTAATAATCCGCGTCGGCTTTATGGCTATGCTGACAATAAACTAGAGACAAAAAAAATTGCTCAAAGCATTGGTGTGCCTACTCCGGAGACCTACGGCGTCATTACATTCCAAAATGAGGTGAGGGAGCTACCAAACATTATTGGAGAACGCAAGTCTTTTGTGGTTAAACCTGCCCAAGGTAGCGGCGGGGATGGCATTGTGGTGATTAGTGATGTGACAGATAAAGGCTACCGTAAAGCCAGTGGTTCAATTCTAGAACCGGGAGACTTACACTATCACATTTACAACATCCTTAGCGGGATGTTTTCGCTGGCAGGAAAAACCGACAAGGCAATTATTGAATATACCGTGCAGTTCGATCCGGTGTTTGATGAAATTGCTTATCAAGGTGTCCCCGATATTCGGGTAATTGCCTACCGAGGTGTCCCGGCAATGGCAATGTTGCGTCTCCCAACACGGGCTTCTGACGGTAAGGCTAATCTACATAAAGGTGGTGTCGGTGTCGGTATCGATCTTTCTACTGGCATAACGCTGGCTGGTATCCAGAAAAACCGTTATGTTGATAACCATCCTGAAACGGGTCACTCGTTGCGCGATCGCCAAATTCCTCACTGGCAAACCATTTTGGAGATGGCTGCCAAGTTAGGTGAAAAAACAGAACTTGGCTATCTTGGCGTTGACATTGTTCTGGATCGGGAAAAAGGCCCGCTATTACTGGAGATCAACGCTCGTCCCGGACTTTCTATTCAAATTTCCAATCGAGAGGGGTTAATTGGGCGACTGGAAGCAATTGATCGTGCCTTGCCCAAACTATCGGGAGTTCAAGAAAAGATTGCGTTTGCACAAGAAACATTTTCACTAGAGAGTCGCCTACTGGTGGGAGTCTAAATTCTGATGAGGCTGAAGCTTTCTGGAGAATAGCTCAACATCTATCCTGGTATGACACAGGCTTTGAGCAGAGTTTGCCTGACGAGGCAAGGACTGTCAGGTTATTTCTGAAGCTTTTTCAGTTGCGTCTGGGCATCATTGTAGCCACCAATTCTGCCGTTATCTAAAAAGAGTTTAGCGGCTTCCTGAAAATCTGCGATCGCGTCTTGCTTGTTTCCCTGGGCGACGTTAGTGAGTCCTCGACCATAGTAGGCAAAGGCATTTTTGGGATTAATCCGAATCGCGTCGGTGTAATCTTTAATCGCACCTGGCTTATCTCCCAAATCTTGGCGAGCATCCCCTCGGTTACTGTAGGCAACACTGTTGTTGGGATTCAGCCGAATCGCTTGGGAGTAATCTTCGAGCGCTCCTGGCTTGTCACCTAAATTCCGGCGAATATCCCCCCGATTACTATAAGCCGTGTCATTGTTGGGATTAATCCGAATTGATTGACTACAATCTTTCAGGGCGTTTTGATAATCCTTGAGATTGAAGTAGGCAATACATCGGTTGTTATAGGCACTGTCGTTAATGGGACTAAGAGTAATGGCTTGGGTACAATCTGCGATCGCGGCTTGAGATGCTCCTAGATTCAACTGCGCACTACAGCGATTCGCGAAAGCCTCAGCATCTTTAGGATTGACCTTAATTGACTGATTGTAATCTTCTACAGCTCCGGCATAGTCTCCTAACAAAAATCTGGCTCTACCCCGGTTGTAGTAAGCCTTGGCATCCTGGGAATCTAGCTTAATTGCCTGAGTATAATCTTCCATTGCATTTTGCTTATCACCAATCGCCGCAAGCGCTAGCCCTCGCGCCTGATAAGCTTCGCTATTTTGAGGATTTAACTGAATCACCTGGTTAAAATCCTCAATCGCCACTTTGTAATTTTCTAGATCGTAGTGGGCTAAACCCCTTTTGTAGTGAGCATCAGCATCGTTGGGCTGTAAGCGAATCACCCGATCAAAATCCTCAACTGCTCTCTTGAAGGCTTTCATGTCATAGTAAGCTAGACCGCGATTGTAGTAAGCACTAGGCTTATTCGGGGCAAGCTCCACCATCTTGTTATAGTCTTGAATTGCCGCTTCTTTTGCGCCTAGGGCATAGTGAGCATTACCTCGGTTGCCATAGACTACGGGGTCTTGAGGATTAAGCTGAAGTGAGCGATTGAAATCTTTAATCGCGCCTTGGCGATCGCCTTTGGTAAGTTTTTCAACACCTTGTTTATAAAGCTCTTTCGCCTTCGTCTGAGTTTGATTCTGAAACAGCAGCACGAGGGCGACAACAACGAGAACCGCCCCCCCTGCTACCACAGCAAGCCAAAGTAGTTTCCGAGACGGGCGTCTCTCAGCCTTTTGACCAGAGCGAGATGGGCGTCTCGGAGAATTTTGAGGAGAGCTTGCAGGAGGTGACGGCTGTATGCTCTCCTCAAAATCGGTGGGGGTTTCCTGGGGAATAGCTCGCGGAGATGGCTGTTCCAGCAAAGCTTCTGGTTCTGGCTCTAATAGGTTTAACATTTCTTGCAACCGGAGAACCCCTTGGTCTTGAGATTGGAGTTGACCGTTCGCTATAGGCGGGTTTAAGGGATGACCGGGAACGAATTCTTCAACGAGATAGAAGTATTGGTCTTCGACAAAAAAATCTAAAATTTCGGGACTGTGGTGATTTTGTGCCAGTTGTTCTAGGGCGTCTGACTTTTGGGTCAGTAGAAATTGCAGGCGATTTAAGGCTTGTGAGTTTTTCTTGGGAAGCTTTAGTTGTCTGACTACACAAACGGAGAAATCGGGATGGCGATTATCTGCGGCTAGATAAATCAGTCCCGAGGTACCTGAGCCTAAAACTCTAACGATGCGATAACGATTATTTAAAACCTGATTAATCATACGCTTCCAGCACCCCTGCCCATACTGTAAGCGATTGTAGAGGAGAAATTGACACTCTCCGGGCTGAAGCGCTATCAGAGCTTTAGTGAGGAGAGTCCGGTTTCCCCTCCCTCTAAGGGAAGGGGGGAATAGGGAATAGGAAAAATAATCTACGTAATCTATCTATATATTAATGACCAATTCCCTTTAAAACGCTGTGTAACTTCACCACATTTCCAATTACCGCGATCGCCGGTGCGCCAAACTGACTTTCCTCAACCTGCGACACGATTGTCGCCAACGTGCCGATTAATTCTTCTTGGTCGGGTCGCGTCCCCCAGCGAATCAAGGCAACTGGCGTTTCAAGACTTAACCCAGCACCGCAGAGTTCAGGGATAATGTGAGGTAGATTGTGAACGCCCATATAAATCACGATCGTTTCCGAACCGTGGGCGATCGCGTTCCAGTCTACTTTCGGTCGATACTTTCCCGCCGACTCGTGACCCGTTACAAACGTCACCGAGGAACTGTAATCTCGATGAGTTAAAGGAATCCCGGCATAAGCGGGTGCGGCAATACCAGAGGTTACCCCTGGCACGACTTCCACTGACACGCCCACACGCACCAAGTCTTGCATTTCCTCACCGCCGCGACCAAACACAAACGGGTCACCCCCTTTGAGTCGCACTACCACCGCATGAGTCTGCGCCTTTTCAATCAATAACTGAGTCGTGTTTTCCTGCAACAACGAATGACGCCCCATGCG
>JALYGX010000141.1 GCA_030776905.1 Cyanobacteriota bacterium
GCTCAAGTCCTAAAACGTTAAGTTGTAGAGATGTTCCGGTCGAAAGTCTCTACAACTAAGATGTTGGCAATTGGCAATGAGGAATAGGGAATTGGACTGACTATTGCCAATTCCCCATTCCCTATTCCCAAAAACCTGAGTTTATTTGTACCAAGCTTCCAGTGAATTGGTATCAATACAGAGTTCTACAGACGGCTGGACTTATGGCGTTGCTGGAACTTCCCCGGGTGATGGGGGTGACGGCTTGACTGGTTCGGTTGAACTAGTTTTCGGATTTTCAGGTTGCGGATTTTCGGGTTGCGGATTTTCAGGTTGCGGATTTTCGGGTGGAGTAGTCGGTTGTCCACTGTTGGATTCGGCTTCGGCTTTGCGCTTCTTGGCTTCTTCTATTAATTGACTGAGTTTGTCTCGCCAATAGCTTTGCTCTAGAAGCTTTGGATCTGCCGCCGCACGAATCACCTCATCCCAGCGACCTTCATCCAGTGCTTTTTGAATGCGATCATACTTCGCTTTAGCGTCTGTCCAGTCCTTCTGCCATTTAACGATCTTTGTCTGGGCATCCTTAGCCGACGCTGAACCACTGGAGATAATTTCTCTAGCTTGAGCGATCGCACCTTCTATGTCTCCGTTTTGATACTTCTCATCCGCTTTTGCCAAAGTATCTGAGCCATTATCAACGGGTGGTTTTGGCTTCGTGGTCGTAGGTTTCGCTATAGGAGTTTTAACAGGTGCGGGAGTGGCTTTCGCCTCAACAGGGATTTGATTGCTTGAGCTACAGTCTATAAATTGTCTATCGTTATAAACCCATCCATTCACGGGTGAGCTAATCTCTACCCAGCCCTTTTGACGACTTCCAGTAAGAGCAAGAGTTTTCCCTTGGGCAACGGTGTCAACGACAGCATTACTTACACCGGGTCCTGAGCGAACATTCAACAACCCAGCCGTTACGGTGCAACGTCCTTGTGACGAATCTACCACCTCCCAGTTGCGATCGCCTTTGAAGATGGATGCCAACCCACCGGGACGCAGTGCGAAAGCTAGACCGAATGCCGCCACACAAGCGATCGCCATACTGACAATAATCGGAACTACGCTGCTAGAGCTAGAAGTAGAAGCATTGCTGGGCTGGGAAACACTGGCTTGTGGGGGAACCGAGGCAGGACTAACTGCCAGAGTTCGCTTTTCTGACTGTGGGATTGGATAGCTTGGCTGCGGGAACCTCTGTCCCGCAGGCGGGACATCATTCGCCGATGGGTATTTAGGAGTAGTAGCGTAAGGTGTGGGTGAGTAAGGAGAATTCAGTTGTTGCAGTGCTTGTAACGCTTCCGCCGCTGACTGGTAACGGTCTTTGAAGTGATAGCGCACCATCCTCGTTAGGATAGCTGCTAGCCCTCTATTGACTGGCACCAGATGCTCCCATAGGATTTCGCCCGTGCTGAGGTCTTCCTGCATCTGCATCGGCATCAAGCCTGTCAGGGCTTGGATGCCAATAATACCCAATGCATAGATATCACTGCTGGGGCGTGGCTGACCCCGTGCCTGTTCGCTTGCCATATAGCCAGGAGTGCCAACGGCGACGGTATTGCTTGCCTGTCCGTAAGCGCTCGCTAGCTGAGTGTGCATTTGCTTGACAGCACCAAAGTCTACCAAGACTAATTTGTGGTCGGAGTTGCGCCGGATGAGATTGTCCGGCTTGATATCGCGGTGAATAACCCCGTGGCTGTGGACAAAGTCTAAAATGGTCAAGACTTCACGGAGCAGCTCAACAACCTGGCTTTCCTCCCAGCGTTGACCTGGTTGTAGCTCTTGGGTAAAGGTATGCCCTTCAATAAACTCTTGTACCAGGTAAAACTCTTGGTCTTCCTCAAAGTAGGCAAGCAGCCGGGGAATTTGGGGATGGTTTCCTAGCTGTTCCAGTGTTTCAGCTTCACTAGTAAACAGCCGTCGTGCTGTTTCCAAAAAGCTAGGTTCGCTACTAACGGGCTTGAGTTGTTTGACGACGCAGATTGGGTTACCAGGGCGTCGGGTGTCTTGTGCCAGGTACGTTCTGCCAAATCCACCTGCACCGAGGACTTGGGTTACTTGGTAACGCCTGTCCAGTAACTTGCCTAACATAGGGAGGATGCGCCTAAGAGTTTACTTGTCAATATTTACATACGCTACTGACGAATGTGTGCCTGGATTGTGCCAATCCCTTTTTTTGATACTATGCCTCACTGATAAAAGCGTTGGAGGTCTTTTGAACTGGTAGCAGCAAGCAGGTTTTCGTGTGACAGCGAGTAGAAGTGTCTCTCCTCTGGCTGTTAGCACCAAGGACGTTACCTAATTTACAAAATATTTTTATAGTGCATCCAGAAGACTCTAAAGCTTATGTGTCGGAACTTATTAAGCTACCGTGCAGTTATTTTTACAGTCTTAGGTTAAGTAGGAACTCTGAAATCAGCAGTAATGGGATTTAGGACGAAGAGTGAAAGCCTTGTCTAAAACGTTTTGCTTATTCTTTTTTATTACCTGCCAGCGCTAACCATAGAAGGTTTGGCGCTGGCTTCTCAAGAAACTAATCTTTACCTTTGCCTCAGAACTCTTTCGTACTCAGAAAGACACTCTTGTGCATACCGCCAATGCTCCATATCCTTAGTTTCTTTATAAATTTCTTTGGCGTACAGATATTTGTTCCAAGCTTGTTCGACTGCGGTAGGGTCTAAATCTACTTCTGACACTGAAGCTGATGATAGAATTTCGCGATTTTGTCGATTGAGCTTTTCTTGTAGACCATTTTGTCGAGCAAGCTTTCGTTGCAAGCGTTCTTGTTGATACTTAATGCTACTTAATCGACTCCGATCTGTTAAGCCCATGATGTAGATATCTCCTGATCTGAAGAAATGTTTTTCATTCGGTTTTCATGAGGTACAGATAGCAAAGAGATGGTAGCTCCAAGGGCAAGAGAGAGTAGGATACTTTACAAGCGTTTTACTTCCTAAGGTTTTACTTTCTTAAGTTCACCCTTTGGGATTTCTCACTTTCCTGCTACTGCTAATAATAAATTTATCGGGTTTTATATAAGCTGGGAAGTGGGGCACTTGCCCTCATCCCCAAAAGCTAAAATAATGCTAATGCTATGGTTTGCAGCGATAGGCTTAACTCTAATTTGTTAGTTCTCTCGGAGAATATTAAAAATATTAATATTTTGGTGCGGACTCTCACCATCGTGGCAAAGAACTTGGATTGGAATACTAGCACCGATCTGAATGAAGGCAAGAGTTCATATTAGCTTATTTTTCTTCTGAAGATGATAAAAAAGAGTTATATCAAGTCGGAGCGACTATAACGGTTTCAATTTAGTGCAATACAAGTCGTTTGGAGGGACACGATATTATTGTGCCCCTACCCTGTGTCATGAAGAGTTAGGAATGGGAAATAGGAAAATTCCAAGGACTTTTCCATAGACTATAAACGCCGCTAGCAACCGAACTTAAATTACAAAGGGTTCAATAGGGTGATGACTCCACTGTCGTTGATATCGTTCAGCAACTAACGGTTGAACTCTGAACTTAGGGGGTTTGCCCTCCTGGACATCAATCCGCAAACAAGAATAGGGTCGTCGTTTTTGGGAGGCGTGACCAGTTCGACCAACAAAAAGCAGAGATTTAGCTACCAAGCGGGTATGACTGCCCTGATTATTGTTCCAGGTTTCCGTCAGTTCTGTGCCCTCGCTCCGTTGGCGGCGCAGACTGTAACCACTGCCACCACAGACAATCCAGTTGAGGTTAGAGTCGGCGTGTCCCGTGTCAACTGTGCGAAGATATTCCAGACAGTGAGCGTGACCGCTCAAAATTAAATCAACCAGAGGACGACCTTGCGGGAGGTTACCAACGGTGTCAGACACGGCATCGAGAACTTGGCGGAGGCGATCGCGTATGGCTAAAGTCTGTGCCTGATACCACTTCGTCGCCTCAGTGACATAGGGGGGATGGTGGAAAAAAATCACACGTCCGCGCACGGAGTCAGTATGCCAAGACTCGATCAGTCTTTGCTTGAGCCAATCGAGTTGTTCGGTGTCAGTGACGGTTGTTTTATTCGGTGTCAGTTGTTTGTCGATGTCGAGCGTTGTCTCTTCGAGATGCTCTAACTTGGTACGATAGTCATCGAGAATTTCGGCGTCTTCGGGTTTCTCTGGGTTTAGCTGGGTGGACGCATCTAGGATTTGCTGTCTCTGCTGCTCGATTTCTTTGAGACGAGTTTCTAGTTCGCGACGGTAGGCGTCCCCTTCTTTTGTTGTTGGGAGTGGGAGTGGCTCATTAAAAGTAGAAGAGTCAAGGGCGAAGAAGTCAATGCCACCGCTACGAAAGGTGTAATAGCGGTTGGGTAATCGAGTAAACTGTCCGGGTTGGTAAGACAGGCAGCGACCTGTGTCAGTTTTTGCCGTATAGTGGCGGTCTAGATGACGACCTAACTGACCGGAGTCCTCAAAGGCTTGCAGGTAGTCCAGAAAGGCTCGTGCATAGGCATTGCCTTGACTTGAGCCATGCCAACCAATGTTGAGATCCAATTTCAATCGCAGCAGGCGACGCAGTGGCAGCGTTGTCTGTGCGAGCAAGCCAAAGAAAAACGGCAGATCGTAGTAATCGTGGTTACCAGGTACGGGGAGAAATGGCTTGTTGAAAACCATCTGATCGTAGGCAATGCGATCGGGTTGCTCTCCACCTACGAGAAATTCTCGATAAGGTTTAATAAAGTTGTCTTGGTAGTATTCGCTAGAGCCGACTAGATATATCACGTCGCCCGTATGCAACAAGAAACGGCAACTATCACAGTGTTTCAGCATTAATTCGGTGATTTGTCGTTGCGGGTTGTGATTTTGATGGGGACCCGATCCACTATCACCTACGACCAAAAATGAGAACTCCGGATTGTCTTCTAAGCCATCGTCCAACACCATCCGGGTTTGATCGATTCCTCGCTCGACGAGACTCGGTTCAAGCCATCGTACCCGTTGCTTCATCTTGCGGATTTTGACATCGATTGGCGGGTCGGACACAAATTTCATAAGCTGCTGTATGTCTTGCGTTGTCTAAATCAACGCTGAGGTTTTTGTCTTTTTGACTGTACTTCTACAATTTATACAAGTTTTGGTAATGAAACTTGACTTTAGCCTCAACCTCAAGGTATTCGCTATGCCTACACCTGAGGAACAAAAACGAGGACTATATGTGATTTTGTCAAGTTAAGGTTTCTCTTAAATCAGCCAGAGGTGTGAGAGGAGTGATCGCCTCTTGGGGAAAGTGCCTTAGAAAGCGAATCGTTACCCCTCTAGACCAGGCTGGCAGAAATAAGTGACCAGTTAAAAAAGAGGGAAAAAGGGGGTAAAGTGAGGGTGCAATTATCAGCCGTGGAAAAGTGAGTTAAGCCCCGGACAATCAATGCCGAACCCTATGGAGTGGTGGCGCTGATTGCCAACTGGCATATTGCCAAGGGGCAGGTAATTACGCCTACGGTTGGGACAACCCGTACAGAAGAAGACTTCTTTGAACACATCAACAAAACAATTGAAACTGACCCGGAAGCTGGATGGATTTTCCTGGTCGATCAACTGAATATTCATCAAGAAAGAATCTCTGGTACGTTTAGTTGCCCAACGTTGTGGCATCCACATAGATTTGGGGGTCAAAGG
>JALYGX010000142.1 GCA_030776905.1 Cyanobacteriota bacterium
CACTCGAAGATTTACTGCGTTAAACTGCACGAACTGAGTACCCAAAGGTATTCAGAAGGCATGGAGTTAGCTGCCGCTGACTATCCTGCCTATTTTCAAGCCTTGGAGTTACAGCGCGTGCTCGCAGCCGATTATGCCTACACCGACCCTCGGACTCACGAATTTTCAGCATCCTATCTAGCGCCTTTGGGGATTAAGTCCATGCTGGATGTGCCCATTCGTCTGGGTGGTAGCACGGTAGGAGTCCTCTGTCTGGAACACGTAGGGGAACCTCGTCACTGGAAGCTAGAGGAGCAGAACTTTGCTAGCTCCTTAGCGTATATGGCTACTCTGGCTATGGAAGCCAGAAATCGCAAGCAGGCAGAGGAGGCATTGCGTGCAGAGAAGGAAAAGTCTGAGCTACTGCTGCTGAATATTTTGCCTTCTGAGATTGCCAATCGCTTGAAGCACGAGACTGACTCGATTGCTGACAGCTTCGCCGACGTAACAGTCCTGTTTGCTGACATCGTTGGCTTTACAGAGCTTTCGTGTTCTGTAACACCCATAGAACTGCTGAAATTGCTCAACCAGATATTTTCAACCTTCGACCTACTCGCTGAAAAGCATGGGTTGGAGAAGATTAAGACGATTGGGGATGCCTATATGGTTGTGGGAGGTTTGCCAACTCCCCGTGCCGATCATGCAGAAGCGATGGCTAATATGGCGCTGGATATGCAAAGAGAAATTGCTCGCTTCAATGCTCAGACTGGCAATACTTTTAGTATCCGCATTGGCATGAACACGGGTCCAGCGATCGCTGGGGTAATAGGCATCAAAAAGTTTATTTACGACTTGTGGGGCGATACCGTAAATACAGCAAGCCGCATGGAATCCCACGGCATTCCCGGCAGTATTCAGGTTACTCAAGTGACTTATGAGCGATTGCGAGAGAACTATCTGTTTGAAGAGCGGGGGGTCATTCAGGTGAAAGGTAAGGGGGAGATGACAACTTATCTCCTGATCGGCAAAAAATCAACGACAGAAGTTACCCAACTGTCAGAGCGATCGCCCTCCAGCTACAGGTGACTGGGGGATTTTCTGGCGTGGTCACCACCTTGGAGTAATTTAACAAGTACGACTGATACTAGTTGACAGCGTAGCAAGCTGCGCTACGGCTGCAACTAACTCAGAGATTTCAACTGGCTTAGGTAGATGTATCTGGAACCCCGATTCGAGAGCAAGACTACGTGCCTCATCTCCAGCACACGCTGTCAACGCAAGAGCAGGCAGAAATTTTTTTTGAGAGGATGCCAGAGTTCTGATCTTACCCATCAGCTCGTAGCCATCTTCTCCAGGCATGGCGATATCGCTAATCAAAATATCTGGAAAAAATTTAGCGATCGCTTTGAGGGCTTCACTTGCTGATGCTGCTGTGATCACTCGCATTCCATACTCTTCAAGAATCAGCCTCACCAATTCGAGGTTATCAGCATTGTCATCTACCACAAGCACCCATAATCCATTGAGTAACTGAAATTCTCTATCTTCGTTCAGATGCTGATTATCACAAGATATTAACACCATAGCTATGGTCTCCTTAGTTGGTTCTGCAATTAGGGAGTAAGTATTGGTAGGTACATAGCAGTAACTATTTGCCTAGTGAGCTATTTACATTTGTTTAATAAAGTAGACTTTTCTAAACAATGTTTTAACTCTTATCCACACTTTCAAATAAAACTCATCTACCCTAACCAGGGGAATATGCCAAAAGATTGAATAACCAATAAATTAGGTCATTCTTAATAATTCTTGATAATTACTAATTTACTGTATAGGCGATCACAAACTCTTTACACGACTTCATCAGCTTTTTATCGCCGTTGACTCTCCAGTGAGCGAACCTAAAGTATAGACACCTAAAATGCCTCGAAACTAAAAGCCATGCTGATGAGTGACTGGATGGATAGCTGGATGGAGCTAGATCAACAATGGCTGCAACGTTCACAACTGCTATTCCAGCGCAGTGTAAAAGAACCAAACATAACGAAAGCTCAAACTTATTGGTATAGAGCTTGTCAGTCAATGAAGAATCGATTGGAGTGGAAGGACTTGTTTTTGGAATACACAGACCAAGAACAAGAGGAGTTACTCAAGGCTTTCTTGACCTGCTAAGTAAGCTGTCGTGCATCTAACTTAGATTTTGGTGAAAGGAGTGACAAGCGATATTTAGCGGTTCTCAGGTGGATGGAATACACCTCGTTTTAGGAGTCAGGAGATAGATGGTTGTACTCAACTCATTTGAGAACCGCTACGTACTCGTCACTTGTCACGTATCACTTGTTAAAGTCGTCAAGCCGCTCAGGTTGTCTTCCATCAGCCAAGCTTCCCTAGCTGTTGCCCCAACTCCTGCCGCAGACGATAAAGAATTGTATCTGGCTCTACCTCATTGAGAATATCTTGAATGACTGTACTAGGGCCTTGGGGTCCCCAAGTGCAACCTTGTTCCAGATAAACTTGTGCCGCATGACCGACAGCATAAGCCCCGTAGCCAGCAATCCCAGCTTGGGCGATCGCAGACCCAGCATAAGTAGTTATACCTGATGGGTTGTCCACTGTACTCACAACGGCAGAGGCACTCTTGCCCAACCCCAGTAGCATACTGCTCCCTAGTTCACCCAACAGCAAGCCTCCAGAACTCACTAAAATCTTTTTCCAGAGCTTTCCGGCTTCATAGCCAGTCATCGGTAAACCATACAGCCGGGAGAGAGAACGAATTAGCGCCAAGTCGGCGATCGCACCTCCCAAGACATCCACAACACCAATTGGATTGAGCGCCACAGCCAGAGACTTATACTTTGTAAAGCGCCAGATTAAGTCTTCCGCTTCGGCTCGGCGTAGCTCAAGGGTTTTTTTGGCAATGGAACGTTCTGCATTCTGAGCTTGGATTAAAGCATTGATTGCTAAAAGCGATCGCCCTTCCCGGTTGAGCATCTTCAAGATTTTTTGCTTCAACTCATCTACTTGCGGTGGCGGCGTCTCCCATTCATAGGTCACCTCCCCATCAGGCCACTCAACCCGCACTTCTAGGGGAGCGGGTTCCGCTGCTACCATGACAATCTCATCTTCTGACAACAGCTTTTGCAGCCGTCGATCTTTGGGGCTACCCGTGCCGAGTTCTTGTAACTGTCGGTAAATCGCTTGACGGTCTTGCTCTGGATAGAGGTCAATTTTGTTAAACACCAAGATGAGCGGTTTTTGACTTTGCCGCAATTCACAAAGCGCCTGATACTCGGTGCGTGTGATATCTCCCGCAACGATAAATAAAATTAAATCGGCTTGCGAGGCAACATCAATTGCCATCTGCGCTCTAGTTTCACCCTGAATTTCATCTAACCCAGGCGTATCGATCAACTCCACCTGCACTCTCCCATCAGTGCTGGGTGTCCACCGTACAGACTTGGGCCATTCGGTAACGCCGTTGAGGGGACCAGTTTGCAAAATTTTCTGTCCCAGCAAGGCATTGACTACTGCTGATTTGCCGCGACTAACTAGACCGAAGGCGGCAATGCGAATCACTTGCTGGTCTAGCTTGTCGAGTGTCGATTTCATAACCTCTAACTCTTTTCGCAGCGCGGCTTGTAGTTCGACATCGGGGGGATGGTTTTGGTGGCGGCGAAAGTTGGAATACCAGGACAGGGCTTGCCGCAAACTGGCGCGAGTGCGGTTGAAGTGAGTTTCCTGCTGGTTGTTGCGGGTTGGGTTGGGTTGGGAGGTTTGAGGATGACTCAAGGTTAGACAGGGAAGGACAGGCTATAGTTCTATTTTCCTTTATATGAAAAAGTGCTGACGCCTGAGCGAGGGTTGAAGATGCGATCGCACTTCCGTCTCTTTGCCCCATTCGCTATCGAATTAGGCTGTAGGGGTACGATACCAAAGCCCCTACCATGCTTACCAGACCAGAAATGGCTAGGCTAGAACTAGGAAAAATCTCTCCTCAATCTGTAGCACATGGACCCATTAACGGCTGGTGCGATCGCGCTTGCAACTCTGCTTTTAAACAAATCCGCTGAGAAAGCTGGTGAAATCATTACTGAAAAGGCGTTTGAGCAAGGCGGTAAGGTGATGAAGCTGCTTAAGCGTAAGTCTCCTGAGACGGCTAGTGAACTCGAAGCGGCGGCAGAAAATCCAGCTTTGCCGCCAGGACAGCCAGAGGATATTGGTGAGGCTGTTTTGGTCGAAAAGATTGAGTCAGCGGCTGAGGCAGATCCAGAGATTCGGGAGGCTGTGGAAGCGTTGGGAAATGATGTACAAGAAGCTGCAAAGGTCAATCCCGAACTGGAGAAGGCGATTAATGAGTTAACTGAGGCGGTGCAGGCTCAAAAGATTACGAACATCGCAAAGAACAATACTGGTAATGTTGCTGTGGGAGGTTCTGTTTCGATTCAGGCTGAGACCTTCCACCAAACTTTTTGAATACAGTCGCCCGAACGGGAACGGGCAAAGTTAAATCCCCCACAAAACATTCCTTATAGAGGTGTCCGCAATTTTGTTGGACGAGGGCAGGAACTCCGAAGGCTGCATGAGGAGTTACAGAACAGTGCGAATGTGGCTGTTTCTGCTGTTGCTGGCATGGGGGGTGTCGGTAAAACTGAACTGGCGATTCGTTACGCACGGCAACATGATGCGGATTACCCTGGCGGCATCTGCTGGCTAAACGCGAGAGAGTCGAATCTGGCGGCGGAGATTGTGCAGTTTGCCCAGCTTTACATGAATCTGGAAGTGCCGCAGAAGCGTGGGGAAAAGCTGCTCGATCTCAAGGAACAGGTTGAGTGGTGCTGGCAGAACTGGTATACCCCCCCAGTTCCCGTTGGTAAGGGGGTGAAGGGCTTGTGTTGGTTGTTTTGGATGATGTCACGGATTTGGCGAGTTGTCGAGAGGTACTGCCAAGGGCTAACCGCTTCCGTGTCTTGATGACTACGCGGTTGAGGGGGCTAGATACTAATTTTGTTGAACTACGTCTGGATGTGCTGTCACCGGATGCGGCTTTGGAACTTTTGACGGCTTTGGTGGGTGAGCGACGGGTTGGGTTGACCTCTCCCCCAGCCCCTCTCCTACGAGGAGAGGGGAGCAAGAGCAATTCTCTTTCTCCCCCCTTCCCT
>JALYGX010000143.1 GCA_030776905.1 Cyanobacteriota bacterium
CCCAGCACTGGCTTGGTAATGAAGTCATCAGCTCCAGCCGCAAAAGCTTGCTGAAGAGATTCTGCATCGGTATGGGCTGTTACCACCAAAATCGGCAAATCGCCCCACTGAACATCCTGCCGCACCACCTGACACAACTCCAGCCCACTAACTAAGGGCATCTCCAGATCCAACACGACTAAGTTAGGCGAGGTTGTGATCAGCACCTCCCAAAATCGTTCGGGTTCTGTTAACGTAATTACTTCTAAGCCCCAAGGAGTGAGCAATGCTGATAAGGCATCGATCACCATAGGGTCATCATCGACAATCAACACCCTGGCGTCTGATGTTTGAGCTGGAGGCAAAACACGAGTGATAGCCTGAAAAATTTGTTCAGTTGTTGCAGGTTTTTGCAGAAATTGCCGTGCGCCTAAGCGTGACACTGCCAAGCGATCGCCAAGGCTGTTTCGTCCACTGAATACGATAACCGGGAGATTGGGCCATCGCTCTGCCAATTCTCTCAACAGCATTAACGCATCTTCCTCGGTATCCGGGAAACTCAAGTCCAGCAGAACGGCGTCAGGGGGTGCCAAAGCCATACGCGCTCGGGCAGTTGTCAGATCGGGAGCAACCTTCATACGGATACCCCACGACTCAGCTTCTGCAAGTAATTTCGCCATGAGTGTGGCATCGTCATCGATCGCCAGCACACGATAATTGTGAATCCTAGGAACGGGCAAAGCCGTTGAAGTGACGGGAGATTTAGTTAGCTCCTGCTGCAATGCCGCCACCAGTTGGGAGAATTGGGAGACTTCTTCTGGGGTCAAGGCGCGATTCTCCATCAACAGATGCTCTACTGCTCGTCCCAGCTTCGAGCCTTCAGGATAACCAAACGTTGCCATCGAACCTGCCAGCTTATGCGCTTCATGCTTTGCCGCCTGCTTTAATTCGTCATCTAAGCTTCCCGCCAAAAGAGCAGTATGCGCCTGCTCCAACACGGCAACTTGCACTGCAACTCGTGCCTTATAGGAATCGCTCAACCTGGCTAGGACTCGGTTGGCGGCAGCTATATTCTGGGCGCTGGGTTTGTATTTCTTACTGCTGTCTGCTTGAGTGGCAATAGTTCTAGAGCCAGAAACTGCCTCTTTGAGATGAGGCTTCAGTCGGTAGCCCATGCCATAAATGGTTTCAATAATGTCTTCGGTTAAGCTTGCTGCTTTCAGTTTCTTGCGGATATCTTTAACATGGGTCACAATCGCCCGCTCACTCGGAGCATCATCAAATCCCCAGAGCCGATCTAAAATAGCGCTCCGGCTGAAGATGCGATTAGGGTTTTGTAGAAACAATTCCAGCAGGTTGTATTCTGTTGCAGTGAGAGGAATAATCTGCTCGCCAAATGTCACTTTACCGGAAGTCTGGTCTAAATAGAGTTCTCCCCAGGTTAAGGTAGAAGGTTGGCTAGCACTTGCCCCACTTCGTCGCAACAAAGCCCGAATCCTTGCCAGCAATGCTTCTGGAGCATAGGGCTTGATTACATAGTCATCTGCCCCAGCATCCAGTCCTGCCACAATATCAGCATTAGAATCTTTCGCCGTCAGCAGCAGGATTGGTTGGCGGAAGCCATGAGATCGCAGTTGCCGACACAGCTTAATACCATCCAGCTTAGGAATCTGCAAGTCTAGAAGAATCAGATCATACTCAACGGCGATCGCTTTCTCTAGCCCAGTTTGTCCATCTGCTGCAAGTGCGATCGTGTAGTGATTCGCCGCCAGCATCTTTGCTAGTGCAGCACTTATAAACGTATCGTCCTCTACCAGCAGAATCTTCATGAGAGCATCCTGAGGGTTATCAATAGTACTTGCGCCATCACTGGGCACTATCATCTGCCTGACGAGAGCGGGTGAGAATCGGTGGTTATCTCCTAGATATTACTCCAGATAGATGACAGCATAATTAAAAGAATTCTCTGCTCAATTGTGAGTTTTTACTGTGAAAAGTTAGCTTCTAGCACAAAATTTTTCAACAAGATAAAAATATAATGCTACAGCAATTGAACTCGCTTCACGTTGCTAGTTATCAACGGAAGTAACAATCCCTCGTCTTAAAGTGGGGACGCTGATTGCCGATAAGTGGTGCTGGTAGCTGTTCACTGGTGTTGAATGTATCTATTTGTTAAATTTTCGTAGGCTTGGCTGCCTCTTTACCAATTCCTCATTTTTCCTCTATAGACTCAGCTTATTGATAAATCGGATTTTCCTCACGAAGTCATAAGTTACACGCAGTTTTTAACTCGTTCGTCAATTTGTTGTTTATAAAAATTTTAGAATTGCCATGACAACCTGCCCCTGCTGCTCTGACCAAATGCTGCAACATATTCACAATTCACATACCTATTGGTTTTGTAGAAGTTGCTGGCAAGAAATGCCCGTACTTGAGGGGGATAAAAAAAGTTTTTCTAGCTTCTCGAAGGCCAAAAATGAAAAATCTCATTTCTCTGACTTATCCCTGGCTATAGATTTTGCAGCTAAGCAGAAACGGATGCGAATGGCTTCTTGAGTAAAAATTCAGGACTTACGCAGACAGGCTAGATATTGTGAACAATTGAGTTGGTCAAGGGAAGAACGACCCCTCCCCAACTTTCTCGATAAACGGAAGCGGGAGAAGATGAGGGAGGCTTTATGTGGGTGAAGCGTTAGCTATTCTGTTGGAATCGCTGAAAATACACAGAAATTGCAGTTGCGTAAAAGGTAGTTCAGAGCGATCGCATTTTGGGTACTGCGCTACTGATAAGATGCGATCGCACCTTGGAAAGCCTCTCTTCCTGTGTTGAAGGAGAGGACTAACTCCAAAGCTAAATCCTTGTAACCAATATTCTAGACTGGTAGAAGATTACGACCTACATCCAGCCCAGTTAATGAGAGCAATGTTGACGGTTGAACAAATTGAATCAGCTATCCTTCAACTTTCACCTGATCAGTTCCACCAGCTTTTAGAGTGGTTTCTTGAGTTGGATCATCAACGATGGGATGAACAATTAGAGAGAGATATTGCTGATGGTAAGCTAGAAGCTCTAGCAGAGGAAGCAATTGCTGACTTCGAGACGGGTCGCTATCGAGCGATTTGATGCACTACACGACTCGTAGATTTTGGGAATGTTATGACGCTCTGCCTGAAACGGTGCAGCAAACAGCAGATCAGGGTTATGAGTTGCTCAAGATCGATCCATCTCATCCATCGCTGCATTTCAAGAAAGTTGGCAAGTATTGGTCAGTACGAGTAGGACAAAGCTATCGAGCCTTAGGTGTAGAAGTTGAGAAGGGCATCTTGTGGTTTTGGATTGGCACATATGCACAATACGATAAGCTCATTGACAAGCAGTAATGTAGCAGCCTAACACCTGCACCCCCACACCAACAAGCGCGATCGCATTTTTGCTTCCTGCGCTACTGATAGGTGCGATCGCATTTTGAGTTCCTGTGCTACTGATAAGATGCGATCGCATCCTCTCCCTCAGTCTCACTTCATAGCTGTTGCTACCGAATCTTGAGACTGGGATGAACTGATGCTGTCTCATTCAATGTCATCGGGTAAGTCATCAGAGGACATTCCTGCTCTTTGCATTAGCTCAATCAGTCGCTTGATTTGAGGGAGCGAGAACCTAATTTGTCTTTCGCCTGTTTCATGGCGTCTAATTGTTCTGCTTGTTGTTCCTAGCTCAGTCGCTAATTCTTCCTGAGTCATTCCCAGTCGTTCGCGTAACTGTTTAAGAGTTGCCAATTCAGGGGTGCTATTTGAGTTTGTATCGTTTACCATTTTTCCTAGTAACCGGACACTTGTTCCGGTTGCAGACAATAAAAATGACGGGGAAACGCTACGGGAAGTCCCTACACTTCCTGTTTCCCTATTTCTCTATGCTGTAGTTTCTCACACGAACAAGTCCGCCAAGAGTTTAAACTCTTGGCTCATAGCTCAAGTCCACTTAAGTGGACTGAAATCCCTGTGTAATCAGCATTTAGTCCTCTAAAGAGGACTTTGGCTATGAGCCAGGGAATTAATTCCCTGGCGGATGAGTTGACTAAGGAGGTGATGCCTAGACGACTAGCCGCAAAT
>JALYGX010000144.1 GCA_030776905.1 Cyanobacteriota bacterium
TCTCCATACCACCTTGGCGGAACAAATTTTTCCCCTGCTAGCTGGTGGTAATTTGGCAGCAGACCAAGTGACGCAAATCCTCCAAAAAATTCCTGTTAAATTGGGCGGAGGAAAACGGGAAGTTCCCCTAGCAGATTTGCTGCCGATGCAGTGTCAGGTGAACCTGATGGATATTCTCGAAGAGTATCAGCGCAAAATGTGAACGCTCTGACAAAGACATAAGTAGTCGCCGGGGCGGGTTTAACCTACGGTTAGCCGCAGATAGCGCTAAACCCGCCCTTACCTGGCAATAACGATGCCGAGGGGCTTGATATGACCCATAACAATTTCACTCTGCATAAGTCAGCGTCCAGTTATGGGGTTGTTTGAGTCGATTTAACAATCCCTTGGTAGTCAACCGTATTGCTATGCGGGTTCTGATGTAATGTTGGCTCAGGTAGTACCCTGGAGGAGCGTCTACTCCCTCAAAATGCCGAACTTCCTTCCCAAAAGACCCTGCGGCTTCGCAGTAATTGCCCACGTCGATTACAGTTAGCACGACTGGTGTACCAAGAGGGCATTTGTCAATCGGAAGCATAAAAATTCCGTAAGATTGATGCCGACCCTGCAAGGGTTCAATAACGACTTTAGCGGCAGGGACGCTTGTAGTAGGACGGTTTGAAGGTAGATAGTTCGCTACTGTACACCAATCCTCCTGTGGTACTTCTAAGAAATGAGCCAAGGAGATAAGTCCTACTGTGGTGAGTAGAACAATGGTGAAGATGAGTTTGCGCTTCCACAAGTTACACCTCGATTAGTTTTCAACCTATTCATATAGAGTGCTGCTCGAACTCAAGACAAAGCACTAGTTCAGCGAATAAACTTTTGACGCAGGCGCGAGACAAAAATATCCACTTCTGGCAACTTCATCTGCGTGGCAAGCAGAGCAAAGACCCCTAAACCAACTACCCCAGCTAAACTCAGTTGTACTAGTTGTAACAGCAAAGTCGGAGTACTCCAAATTCGTTGAAAGCCCCAGCTAACTCCCCAAGTGGCTAACCCCGCAACAACGCTAGCGCCAGTTAAACCCAGGACAGGCCACGTCCACTCTCGCAAGGGTAATCCGCGCAACTTACGATTCAATAACCACAGCAGCGCTATGGTTGAGGTGAAGTTCACTCCCACCGTTGCCAAGACTAAACCGGGAGCGCCGAAAGGCTTGACGAGCAGATAATCCAATACAGCATTGAGAAAGATATTGACAATACTGATGCGAAAGGGTGTGTCACCATCTCCTAAAGCATAAAATACCCTCACCAAGACATCCCGTGCTAAGTAGACAAACATTCCAATGCTGTATGCCACAAGTAATGATGCAACGAGTTGGGAGGCTTGATATTGGAATGCCCCACGCTCGTAAATCACTTGTACGATGGGGACCGCCAACGCAATCATTAAAGCACCTAGAGGCAGCATTGTCAGAGCAGTCAGAAGTAATCCCTGACGAATTCGCGCCTTTAGCTCAGGCCAATCTTCAGGATCGGTTAGGCGGGAGAATACGGGGAGCATTGGGACTAAAATGACATTCGAGATGATTCCTAAGGGCGTTTGAACTAACAGCCCTGCATAGCCCATAGCCGCCGCAGCGCCTTTAAGAGGAGAGGCAAAAAATAAATCGGTGGCGACGTTAATTTGCAACATCCCTGAGGAAAGCGTTGCAGGTCCCATTACCCGGAGAACGTCATTCACTCCTGGCAACTTCCAGTTAAACCGCAGACGTAACTTACCCATCCCCGCACGCCATTGGGCAGCGAGTTGCACTAGCCATTGCAAGATTGCACCAGTCAACGTGCCCCAAGCTAAAACCATACCGCCTAGTAGAGCGTATTTGGGAAGCGCGATTTGGCTACCCAGTTGCAGCGATAGGATGGCTAATCCCCCAATTAAAGTGATGCTAGAAAATAAGGGGCTAACTGACGGGAGCCAATACATATCAGCGGCGTTGAGAGTCCCAAAGCCAATGCCGATGAGTCCGGAGAGGAGAGCCATCGGTGCCATGATTTGAAGCTGGAGAATGGCGTTCGCCCGGACTTCCTGACTTAACCCAGGCCCCACTACATCAATGAAAACTCCTGCAAATACAATCAAAATCGCCGTAACGAGTAGTAGCGCGGCTCCTACTAAGGTGCTGATTGTTTCAACGATGGGAGCGGCTTCTGATTTGTCACGCTTGGCAATCACACTGACGATCGCACTGTGAAATGGGCCATTGATGCCACCGAGTAAAACTAACAAAAAGCCTGGAATTACGTAGGCGTAGCTGTAGGCATCGACCACGGCACCGACGCCAAACGCTGCGGCGATCGCTTGCTGACGCACCAATCCAAATATTTTACTAATTAACGTGGCAATAGCCACGATTCCGGCAATCTTCGATAAAGAACGAGCGGTCTTCTGCTGGTCAGACACAAATACTTAGCGATTATTCCAGTAACTCATACTATTTAATCCTGAAATTGTTGCGACTCTTCCGGTCTATTTACCTATTGCGTTGCCCAGGGAGGGATAAAGAGGGGAAAATTGGCACAAATCCCTAGATTTATCTATACCAAAGAAAGAAAAATCCCATAGGAGCGTCGGAGTAAACCCCGGCGAAGACGTTGATAATAGAGAGTTAAACCCTAATAGCTAATACTTGATCGCCAATGACACTCATCACTACTTAAAGCTATTTGCGATCGCTTACTAACTTAAAGATACTCGCTCAAATTGCTGTAGGACGGGCAATGAGCAACCTCTCTCTTCTGCATGAAGAAACGTTAAGCAATTAACGTCAAACTGGAAAAAGCTACAAGCTTTAATGAGAGCCAAACAGCCCAAGTGATTGAAAAAGCCTGGACAAGGAGAAATTGCATGAACTTGGATGAGTTGCTTCGTCAAATACAGAATATGCGAACGGCGCTTGGCTGTAGCGCGGCGCTAAGGCGTCTGGCTCAATTGCAACAACAGGCTGACGAAGCCCCTTCACCGCAACACCAGCTAGAAATAATGGCAACATTCTGTACGGAACTAGCCACTTCTCTAGAAGAACTGCAAGCTACCATCACCGAACACCAGCAAGCCAATACAGGACTCAGCCAGACAAATGATCACTTAGAGCTTGCTTTGACGGCGGTGAATGGCATTATCTACGACTGGGAAATCGAACAGCGTACATTATTCAGAACACAGGGTCTGGTTGAGATTTTAGGCTATCGTCCTGAAGAAGCCGAACCTACTCTCAAGTGGTGGACTCAGCGCATCCATCCCGATGACCGACAGCGAGTTCGCCAGCACATTTCCAACGCTTTGGCAAATAATAGCGATTTCGCTCTGGAATATCGGGTTCGCCATAAAAGCGATCGCTATTTGTATGTCTGGGACAAAGGACTCATTATTAGAAATGCGGCTGGCAAAGCGGTGCGCGTCGTGGGTAGCACGATGGATATTAGCGAGCGTAAACTTGCCGAAGCAGTTCTAAGAGAACAAACGCAGTTTTTGCGGAATGTTATTGATACCAACCCGAATTTGATTGGTGTCAAAGACTGGATGGGCAGGTTTACTCTCAGTAATCAAGCTCTCGCCGAACTGTATGGAACAACAATTGAAAACATCATTGGTAAGACGGATGCCGACTTTAACCCCAATCGCACGCAAGTCGAGCAGTATCTTCGAGACGATCGGCAAGTGATAAGCACGTTGCAACCCAAGTTTATCCCAGAAGAAGCGGCTACTTCCGCGACCGGAGAAATCCGCTGGTTGCAGACTATCAAGAAGCCGCTTCTATCTGGGGACGGTCAAATCTGTAATCATGTTCTTGTCGTAGCAACGGACATCACTGCTAGCAAACAGGCAGAGGAGGAAGCCCAGCGAAGTGCTGCTGAGATTACTCAACTTTTTAATATGCTGCCCTGTTTTGTCTGGAAGTTCTGCCCTGCCACCAATGAGTTTATCTACGCCAGCGAGATTATGACGGAGCTGAGTGGGATTTCTCGTGAGGCATTTTTTCAGAAGCATCAAATTTGGGATGAGCGAGTCGATTCGGGGCAGGAGTCGCAAGCAGCGCTGACGATAGCCTCGGAAGCCATTAGCAAAGGCGAACCCTATCGAGTCAATTATCTTTTTCACACTCTTGACAAAGGCTCACGCTGGTTTGAAGTGCTTGGGAAGCCAGCTTATGAAGACGGCGTACTCTACTACTACGGCAGCACAACCGATATTACCGAGCGCAAGCAAGCTCTTGAGGCACTGCGCCAGAGTGAAGCGCTGCGGCATACGGTTATGAAAAATGCGCCCGTTGTTTTGTATGCCCTGGATAGGGAAGGTATCCTAACCCTTTCCGAAGGCAAAGGTCTGAGGCGTTTGGGACTCAAGCCAGGTCAGGCTGTTGGGCAGTCAGTCTTTGAGCTTTACCACAATAGACCGGAGGTTTTGGCAAACATCCGCCGCACTCTGGCAGGTGCAGAGGGGATGTGGGTCGCAGACATAGACGATGTGGTACATAACAATCGAACGACACCCCTGAGAGATGAAAACGGTCAAATCATCGGTTTAATTGGTGTAGCAACTGACATCACGGAGCGCAGGCGGGTAGAAAAAGCTCTAGAAAAGCTGAATGCAGAGCTAGAAAATCGAGTCAGAGAGCGCACGGAGTCCCTAGAACAGCTCAATGAGCAACTCAAAGTGGAGATTGCCGAACGTACAAAAGTCGAGGCAGCACTCTGCCAACGCGAACAGGAATTCAGAGCCTTGGTGGAAAACGCTCCTGATGTGATCGAGCGGTTTGACCGAGAACTGCGTCATGTCTACGTCAACCCAGCAATGGAACTCGCCACTGGCAAATCGCCGACCGAGTTTATTGGTAAAACCAATCGCGAGCTTGGTATGCCAGAACCCAACTTAGCGCTCTGGGAGGGGGTATTAGAAAAGATTTTTGCAACTGGACAGGAAGAACAAATTGAGTTTAGCGTTAGCACCCCAACAGGACTCAAGTATTACCAAACTCGTTTAGTACCAGAATTTACGGTAGATGGCGACTCTAGTACAGATGGGAAGCCTGTATTTGTACTAGGGATTAGTCGTGACATCACCGATCGCATTCAGGCTCTTGAGGCACTGCAAGAGAGCGAGGAGCGATTTCGCCAGCTAGCAGAAAACATCCATGAGGTCTTTTGGATGATTTCCCTTGATAGTTCTCAGATGCTCTATGTTAGTCCCGCCTATGAGGAGATTTGGGGCAAAAGCTGCGCCAGTTTGTATGAAGATCCCATGTCCTGGGTGAGTGCCGTTCATCCAGACGATCGCGCTCGCCTGTTGGCTATCCTGGAGAATTTAGGTACTGGAGACTACGATGCCGAGTATCGCATCGTGCGACCTGACGGGTCGATTCGCTGGATACGCGATCGCGGCTTTCTGATAAATGATGCACAAGGTAGAACCTACCGCCGCGCTGGTATTGCCAGAGATATTACCTCCCACAAACAGGCGGAAGCCGAAACGTTCAATGCACTTCTGAAAGAACGGGAACTAGGCGAACTCAAGTCCCGCTTTGTCTCCATGACTTCTCATGAGTTCCGCACGCCTCTAACAGCTATTCAATCGTCTCTGGAATTGTTACTTCGTTTTCGCGATCGCTATTCAGAGGAAAGACAACTAACGCATCTCCATCACATTCAAACTTCTGTTGAACACATGACGCAGATGTTAAATGACATCTTGCTCGTTGGTGAAGCAGAATCCGGAAAACTGGAATTTAATCCAAGACCGATAGCTCTAGTACAATTTTGCCGCAACTTGGTAGAAGAACTGCAACTGAGTACCAAAAACAAATGTGCGATCGCTTTTACCGTTCAAACCAACTCCATGCCGATGCCACAAGATAGTGGTGAAAGGGAAACTAGACAAATAGATAACTTACCCTGCGGCGTCCCTTTACTAGATGAAAAACTATTGCGGCGCATTCTTGGCAATTTGCTCTCTAATGCTATTAAGTATTCTCCCACTGGCAGCGCCGTCCAGTTTCACCTAACCTGCTTTGATGACACAGCAATATTTCAAATTCAGGACCAAGGAATAGGTATTCCTGCTCAAGATCTAGCGCATTTGTTTGAACCGTTTCATCGCGCCAACAATGTTGGCAGTATCCAGGGAACAGGATTAGGACTAGCCATTGTTAAACAGGGCGTAGACTTACATGGAGGAGAAATTACTGTCGCTAGCGTCGTCGGTGAAGGTACAACGTTTACGGTAACGCTACCCTTGAGCAATTTAATGCCCTTTGCTTGATTATTAAATTAGATTGTGCTTTCCGGAAAGACTACTAATTTTTGTGCATATTTAGTGTATGCCAAAGATTCTGGTTAATGAGCATGAGGAAAGTCTCCTAGAAAATCCGGGGCTGATAGCAGGTATTTATTACTAATTACCGATATTGAGGATGCTCACCGCCCTTACAAATAGACAAGCTGGAAATTCTTTCAAGGGTGTGAAAACGATGAGAAAAACGTTGGTCTTAAATCAGCCTTAAAGCAATGAATACAGAATCTTTCTACGAAAATTTACCGGTTGTCAATAACTTTATAGGTATTACTGATACTAGAAATTTTAAATCTGTACCGCGTGATTGGTATATTCTCATTACTGATATCGTAGACTCCACCCAAGCTATAAAAACCGGGCGATACAAAGATGTTAACCTTTTAGGAGCCTGCTCGATTGTTGCTGTATTAAATATAGCTGGAAAAATAGAAATTCCCTTTATTTTTGGGGGAGATGGAGCGGCTATCTTAGTTCCATCCTGTTTGTTGTCAAAAGCAAGACAAGCGTTACTGGCAACTCGCGAGCGGGCAAGAACAGAATTTGGTATGAAGTTGCGGGTAGGATGCGTGCCTGTTTATGATGTGACGGCGGCTGGATATGATGTGAAACTAGCAAAAATCAAAATTTCTGAAAATTATTACCAAGCTGCCTTTACAGGTGATGGCTTGAGCTATGCTACTGAACTCATTAAAAATCCAGAAAGTGCTAGTCTTTACAGCTATAAAAACATTACAGGTAACGCAGAAGCTGATTTTTCTGGTTTGGAGTGTCGCTGGAAAGATATTCCGAGCAAGCACGAAGAAACGGTAAGTTTAATTATCAAAGCTGTAGCTGAAAATAGTGAAACTAGCAGCCAAATTTATCAAAAAATTATTGAAGTAATTTTGTCGATTTATGGTAGTGAAGATTATTTCAATCCCGTTGCCAAAGAAAATCTCAAACTTGCTTTCAGCTACAAATATTTAAAAGCCGAAACTAGGATGCGAGCTAAATCGAGTAAGCTTGAGGATAAATGGCTTTATTTCAGCAAAATCATACTAGAGAATTCATTAGGTTGGTTCTTAATGAAATTCAAGATTAAGGCTGGAGGTGTTGACTGGGGTTCTTATCAGGAGAATACAGTTGCCACAACAGATTATAAGAAGTTTGATGATATGTTACGAATGGTTATTACTGGGAGTAAGATAAAAAGAAAACAACTGGCTAGCTACTTAGAAGAAAATTATAGACAAGGCAAGCTAGTCTATGGGTTACATATTTCAGATCGAGTAATAATGACGTGTTTGGTATTCGAGCGCAATGGAAATCAGGTACATTTTATTGATGGTGCAGATGGTGGTTACGCGATAGCTGCCAAAGGCATGAAGCAAAGAATTAATAGTAAAGTAAGTTCAGGAACGACGACTTTGTACGGGTAAGCTGCCATGAGTTTATTAAGGTGATTAATTGGGTGTATCGTTACCCAGCTCTTGAAGTTGGGGTTTTACTGAAACGTTACAAGCGTTTTTTTGCTGATATTCAGCTACCATCGGGAGAAGTAATTACGGCTCACTGCCCTAATACTGGCCCCATGACTTGTGTTTCAAGTCCCGGCTGTTTGGTACAGGTTTCACGCAGTGACAACCCGAAGCGTAAGTTGGCCTACACCTGGGAGATGATTCAGGTCAATGACAACGAACCGACCTGGGTAGGGGTTAATACAGGACTACCGAACCGAATTATCAAGTTAGCCTTGGAACAACGGCTGTTTCCAGAATTAGCCAGCAGCTACAGTGAAATTCGCGGTGAGGTTCCTTATGGCAAAGAGCTGAAAAGTCGCGTGGATTTTTTACTGACAAGCGCTTTGCGGGAAAGCACAGAAGACTTTGAGCGTCCAATTTATTTGGAAGTCAAAAGCGTAACGTTAGCGCAGGGAAACGTCGCATTATTTCCTGATACGGTAACAACTCGCGGACAAAAGCACCTGCGAGAACTCATGGCGCTCCTGCCCCAAGCACGAGCCGTGATGCTTTATTTTATTAATCGGGGTGATTGTACGCATTTTGCTCCCTGCGATCGCGCTGACCCAGTTTACGGTCAATTATTGCGAGAGGCGGTGGAGCGAGGCGTTGAGGTGTTGCCCTGTCGTTTTGAAATTACGCCTCAGGAAATTCGCTATCTGGGGTTAGCCGAGTTTCTGCCAAGGCAACCCTCTGTCGTTTCTAGCACGGAAGAACTTTTCGCTTACGTTGACAATAAGACGCAGACATAGCTCCTACAATAACTCACACTTAAAATAGCGATCGCACACAAGGGGTTATCAATGAGGTTAACGTGCAGCTAAAGCAGGTCATTATCGTTCACAAAGCTGGGGACTCCCAAGGTAGGCGTTGGGCTGAAAAATGCGCTCGACAGTTGGAAAAACGTCAATGCCACGTCCTGATTGGACCGAGTGGGCCGAAGGACAATCCCTATCCTGTCTTTTTGGCGTCCGTAATGAGCCAAATTGATTTAGCGGTGGTTATGGGTGGCGATGGCACGGCACTGACAGCAGCGAGACATCTTGCTCCAGAAGGGATTCCCATCTTGGCGGTGAATGTGGGGGGACATCTGGGGTTTCTGACAGAACCCATTGATGAATTTCAAGACACGGAGACAGTTTGGGATCGACTCCAAAACGATCGCTATGCTCTCCAACGGCGGATGATGGTACAGGCGGCTGTATTTGAGGGACATCGCACTAACCTGGAACCTGTAAGCGATCGCTTTCTTGCCCTCAACGAAATGTGCGTCAAACCCGCCTCCGCTGATCGCATGATCACCTCCATTCTGGAGATGGAAATTGACGGGGAAGTGGTCGATCAGTATCAGGGAGATGGGCTAATCATCGCCACGCCGACTGGCTCGACTTGTTATACCATTTCTGCCAATGGGCCGATTTTGCACGATGGCATGGAAGCGATTACAGTAACGCCGATTTGCCCCTTGAGCCTTTCCAGTCGTGCTATCGTTCTACCTGCTGGTTCTGTCGTTAGCGTTTGGCCTTTAGCCGATTATGAGCTAAACACCAAGCTCTGGATGGATGGCGTCTTGGCTACCTCAATTTGGCCCGGACAGCGAGTAGATGTCCGCATGGCAGATTGTTATGCCAAGTTCGTGATTTTGCGAGCAAGCTATTCTTATTATCAAACCCTACGAGAAAAGCTCCAGTGGGCTGGGGCAAGAATTCATTACAGCAACAACCACCGGAACTAATCTAGGATTGAATGGGTGCAGTCAGGAGAGCCAACGCTACGGTTAATCAGTTACAGTGACGACCCTGAGAGTCGCACTCTTTAGTCAAACAACGTTCTAAAAGTTGAATTCTATAGAGGGTAGCAAAGAGCGTCGGGTTGAGTACCAGCTTTGTCGAGCGACTAAAGAGGGGCTGGTTGAGAAACTGCCAGAGAGGGAACTTAATCTTGATGTGTTTTGAAGCCATACCTCTAGAGGTTGTTCGTGAGTCCTGTAACTATCCTTAAGTAACATCCTATCGATAACTACAAATATCTGCCAATAGGTAGATGCTCTTTTATTAGTTCTTTATAAAGGAGGTAATTTTCCAAAAAAACCGTAAACCTTACGGACTCCAACCTTGACAACTACAGGAGATGGTTTAATCAATCTGCTCATCCCTAACAAAAAAAAGATGAAGTAGTAGAAATACTCAGTGGTAAGTCCCTAGATTTACAAAAGAATTGTTTTCATCGCTCATACTTCAGCCTTCAGTTGACTAGGGCTGGAATTGTTAGAGAAAATACAAAATTCTCCACAGCTCGATGTAATAGCGTAGTCTTTAAAATTTTCAGGGTTGATCGACGTGTCAAATTCACGATCGCACAAGCGAGCATCTCAATTAATAAAACAACCTCATGACTCTAAAATCAGGAAGAATCTCTCACATTCAGCGCATCCCCTCCAGCGTCTGATCGACTACGGGCACAATTACCGCGTCAGAATTTGGCAGGCGATCGCCTGTTCGATCCTCAATAAAATCTTTGACTTAGCCCCACCCGCCTTAATCGGTGCCGCCGTGGATGTGGTGGTGAAGAAAGAAGACTCTCTAATTGCTCGCTGGGGAGTCAGAGATGTCTTCGATCAACTCTTGGTACTAACCTTCCTCAGCTTCATCATTTGGGGACTGGAATCGATCTTTGAGTACGCCTACTCCTGGCTGTGGCGAAATCTGGCTCAATCCATTCAACACGATTTGCGCATCGATGCCTACAGCCATTTGCAAGAACTGGAACAGGCTTATTTTGAAGAGCGCAGCACCGGAGGTTTGATGTCTATCCTCAGCGATGACATTAATCAACTGGAACGGTTTTTAAATGATGGGGCGAATGAAGTACTCCAGGTAGCGACAACGGTGGTAGTTATTGGGGGAGCGTTCTTTATCCTAGCTCCCAGTGTGGCTTGGATGGCGATGCTCCCCATGCCGTTTATCCTTTGGGGTTCAATTGTCTTTCAGCGTCGTCTTGCCCCTCGTTATGCCGATGTGCGGCAGAAAGTCGGTTTACTCAACGGGCAGCTAGCGAATAATCTGACGGGCATCACGACGATTAAAAGCTTTACCGCTGAAGAGTACGAAATTGGACGAATTGCCGCAGAAAGTCAAGCCTATCGGCAAAGTAACCGCCGTGCGATCGCCCTTAGTTCTGCCTTCGTCCCCTTGATTCGGATGATTATCTTGTTGGGCTTTTCCGCGCTGCTGCTCTATGGCGGTATGGAAGCGGTTGCCGGAACGCTGTCGGTAGGAACTTACAGCGTGCTGGTATTCCTCACACAGCGGTTGCTCTGGCCTTTAACTCGTTTAGGAGAAACGCTTGATCAGTATCAACGGGCAATGGCGTCTACTAATCGAGTGATGAATCTACTGGATACTCCCATCGAGATGCACTCAGGAGAGCGATCGTTACCTGTAGCTCAGGTGAAAGGACATTTGGAATTGCGGGATGTCACCTTTGCTTATAACGGGCGCACTCCAGTCATTCAGCATCTTTCCCTGGATATTCCCGCCGGGAAGACGATCGGTATTGTCGGTTCCACGGGTTCTGGCAAAAGCACTTTGGTTAAGTTATTATTGAGGTTATATGAGATACAAGGGGGTACTATTACCCTTGACGGTATTGAACTGCGGGAACTGACGCTGAAAGATTTGCGTTCCTGTATCGGCTTAGTTAGCCAAGATGTTTTCTTATTTCATGGCACGGTTGCTGAAAATATCGCTTACGGCACGTTTGATGCAACACTGTCGGAAATAACAGCCGCCGCGAAGATTGGGGAAGCCCACGACTTTATCATGGAACTCCCCCAAGGGTATGACACGATTGTGGGGGAGCGAGGGCAGAAGTTATCGGGGGGGCAACGGCAGCGAATTGCGATCGCACGGGCTGTGTTGAAGAATCCACCGATTTTGATACTCGATGAAGCGACTTCAGCCGTCGATAATGAGACGGAAGCGGCAATTCAGCGATCGCTAGAGAAAATTACTGTAGATCGAACGACAATTGCGATCGCGCATCGTCTTTCCACTGTCCGCAACGCTGATTGCATCTATGTCATGGAACAAGGGCAATTAGTCGAGCAAGGGCGACATGAGGAACTAATAGAGCGACAGCGGATTTATGCCAGCCTCTGGCGTGTGCAGTCGGGTATAAAATGAAAAGCTCTTGCAATCACGGAATGTAGACCATGATCATGTTCGGTAAACCCCAGCCCGAAAGGGCAGAAGACAAGTGGAAACACCAACTCGCTCGGTTCGCTAAAGAGAATCAGCAAGAACTAGCCGCCCTAGTTTGGGGACTCTATTTGGAACGGGGAGAAAGTGAGGATACTCTGGGAATTGACCTGCAACCGACACCCCATTTTGTCTATTGTCCAAAAAAGGCGATCGAAGAACTCAATCTCAAAGCCAATAACCAGCTTCAGGAAATTTTGGGAATTGTGGATGCTCATAAACCTGAGCAAGAAGTTCTGATTATCGGGATTGGTAACGACCAAATCAAGATAATTCAGTTTGAACCGGAACCCCCACCTCCCGTTTGTTTTGAGCAAGTCGGTAAGGATGTCGATATATTACTAGAACAGCTAGAACAACGTCTGACTCAGCAGTTAGAAAGCTGAACGGTCAGTCCTGCTAAATTACCTTAAAAGTAGATAGTTGTTGATTCATCCAGGCAGTTCAGTGGCTTCATCTGTCTCAATTGCCCGTTCCACTCCTGTTTTAGCAATTTTTAACAACTCCCCTATCAAGGAAAGTACTTGTAAACTTCTTTCCGATGGAGAACTCTCACAAAGACGACAACATCCTCGTTAATAAGAATGCCGATTCTGTAGTCTCCAACTCGAATGCGGTAGTAGTCTCCTTCTGCTTTGAGTTTTTTAACATTGCTCACATTTTCTAAGGTTTCGGCATCTTCAATTTCTAAAATTACCGCTTTAATTCTTGTGAGCAGAGCCTGATCTCGAAGCTTACTTAAATCTTTTTCAAAACTTTTTCTAAATTCAACCTCCACAACTACGGCTCCAGAATTTTGAAAATGGCTTCTCTGCTGACAGGTTCTGTTTCTTCACCTTCTTGAATTGCCTTTTCCATAGCGATATCTTCGATAATTTCTGATAGCAGTTTAGAAAACTCCTCGCGATTTTCTTGAAACAATTCAAGAATTGTTGCTTTCAAAACTTCCTTGAATTTGTCTGAATTAAGTGTGATTTCAGTCATTTTTTCTCTGTAT
>JALYGX010000145.1 GCA_030776905.1 Cyanobacteriota bacterium
GCCCAAGTGCCGCTATCCCAGAACCTTCAGCAATGGTGTAGCGCAAGTCTTGGTCAAATAAAAACACGGCTCCATTGGGAAAGTTCCGGGCAAGGGTGCGGTATAGCTCATCCTTTCTTCGCAGTTCCTGCTCTGAGAGTTGTCGCTCGGTGATATCTTGCGCTATGGACAGCATCCCGATTATCGTGCCATCGGCTTCTTTGAGGGGTGTGTTGTACCACTCACAGATGATCGTGCGACCATCTTTAGTAACGTTTTCGTTGATGCTGTGTACCGCCGTTTCCCCTGCCGTCAACTGCTGAAAAATCTGATGAACTTGGGGGCGAAGCGTTGCAGGAGTAATCAAATCGCAAGGACTTTTCCCCAGTACATCTTCCTTGGTATAGCCAAAAATTTTTTCAGCGGCAGCATTCCAATCAATCACCCGCAATTCTCGATCGTTGACAATGCCGCCGAGGGGCATATGGTCGATTTGGAGCTGGAGTAGTTCTTGTAGCTGTTTGGTTTGTTCGTAGAGCTGGGCATTAAGAATCGCCATAGTACAGCGTTCTGCGGTAATTTCCAAGAGGTGACGTTCGCGATCGCTGACTGGGTAAATACTTAACCAATCGACATGGAGAACTCCCACTAGCTGATCGTTACGCGCCAGTGGCACGCCCAGCATCGTGCGAATATTAGATTGTTTGATGATGGGACTGGTTACCCGCGAGTCTAAAAGAGCGTCTTCTATGTAAAGCGGCTGCATGGTTGCCGCGATTGTGCCGGCAAAGCCTTGCCCAATAGAAACGCCATAATCTGGGTGGGCGGCTTCCTCAATGCCAAGGCTAGCGCGAACCCATAAGTAATCGTCTTTTTTCAAAAGAATGACCGCCGCATCTGCACGCATCACTGCCGCAATACGCTTGAGCAGTCCATCTAACAGTTCTTCTAGATTCAAGGTACTGATGCTGTTAGCCGTCAGCATACTGATAGCTGCTAGCTCTTCTTTTTCTCGTCTGAGTTCTTCGAGTAGCTGCTTGTGTTCACTAATGTTTCGGGCTATGCCAATCAAACCAATCGGCTTTCCCTGAGGATCGCGGTAGATATGTTTTGTGGAAAGATAGGTTTGCATAACGCCGCCTACGGGTAAAACATCTTCGTAGACCTGAGTTTGTCCTGACGAAATGACTTGGCAATCTTTCTGGCGAATTTGATGGGCAATCTCAGGCGGAAACAATTCTGTATCATCTTTGCCGATCGCCTCCTCCACCGATGTGCCAAAAAGGCGCGCACAGGCCGGGTTAATCGTCAAATAACGACCTTCAAGGTTTTTTACAAAGATTGCCTCCGTGGTTCCATGAGTAATCGCCCGTAAAAGGTTGTAACTCGCTTGAAGCGATCGCAATCCTCGGTAAACCAATGCATAGAGTAAACCACTGGTCAAGAGTATAAACACCCAACCTTTAAAAGTCTGTACCTGGGTCAGCAAATATGAGTCATTCGTCATCAGTTCTAGCAGCCAGTCGGAGCACAGAATCCAGAAGCTGCCAAAAAATGCATAGATAAATACGATATTGCTAGCCAGGTGTTTTACGCTAGAGAGTTCGTCTTTCATGACCCTTGATGGTCTTCAGTGGTTATAAGCTTGATTTACAAACCCTTGTGGGGTTTTCTTGAGCCGAAAGTGGGGGATTGTCAACCTTAGCTAAAGGCCGTTACTAGTTGCTTCAGTTTCGCAACAGTTCTCCACTATTAAGGCTTGATACAAAAATAACTGAGGTTAACGCCTTCCTGGGCTAACACGCTTTTTGTATACCGCGCTCGGTCACAAAGTTACATTTTGTCGAGCTGTTCATGGTTCATGGCAATGAACAATCAACAATAGACGACCAAGAGTGAAAAATGTCAATCTATGACCCCGCAAAGTATGTCTATCCCTTGTTGAGGCTGTTCTTACTGCTACTGCTGCTTATCTTGGACAATGTTAAACCATTTCACTTGATTGACGATACAGATGAAACCACCTGGTAATTGGGAATGGGAAAGGGGTAATAGTCAGCTCAATTCCCTATTCTCGATTCCCAAAAACGTGAGTTTATTCGTATTCAGTATTGAGTAAATTGGTATTACATTTTTTTTAACGCACCTACCAACTATTGTCTCTAATTAGACAACTCGTGTCTGTTGCCCAGTGGACAATCGCCTGAGTTAATCCTTCCAAGGTGTATTCCTGGGCTTCGACATCCACTCGGCCTAGTAGCTGACGGCAGGTAATGGAAGTTTGAGGGCCAATTGACGCAATACAGACGTTTTGCAGTGTGGATTGAGTCGTGGGAAATTCTTGGTCAGCTGTGGGTAGAGACGTTTCTAATAGGTGGAAAAAGTGCTTCACGGTTTTGGAACTGGCAAAGGTAAGCACATCCACTGTTTGCTTTTGCAAGGCATCTAGGGCGGCTGGTGCCATTTGTGGGGGACAGCTAGACTGATAAGCTGCTACCTCCGTCACCTGAGCACCCTCAGCAAGAAGTTCATTCACCAAAACATCTCTTCCGCCAGTTTCCACTCTGGGAAACAAAACCTTTAGCTTTGATAGGGGTTCCGGGAAGTGTTCGATCAGGGAATCGGCTACGAAGTCCGGCGGGATAAAGTCAGGCTGTAAGCCCCGTTGTTTAACAGTAGCCGCCGTTTTTTTACCCACCACAGCAATTTTAACTCCCGCTAAGGCACGGGCATCTTTGCCTTGGGCGAGTAGTCGTTCAAAACAGTAATCAATGCCGTTACTAGAGGTGAGAATCAACCAATCAAAGTCAGATAGATGAGCGATCGCATTATCCAATGCTTCCCAGCTAGAAGGGGGACCAATTACCAAAGCTGGCATTTCAATAACATTGGCTCCTTGTTGTTGCAGGAGGGTGCTGAATTCGCTAGACTGTCCGGCGGAACGGGTGACTAAGACTGTTTTCCCGGCAAGAGGTGTAGGGGTAGAGCAACCGGGCTGGCTATGAGTTTTGCCGAATTTCAGGCTAGCTGCGTATTGATCAATGTTGGCTTCTCGTTCGGGCGATCGCATATAGTCTCGTAGTCCCACTACTTCACCAATAACAATCACCACTGGCGACAGCGATACCCCAGTGGTTTGTTCAACAATATCAGCTAAAGTACCCGTCCAAATGTATTGCTGGGGACATCCTGCCCACCGGATAATGGCGATCGGTGTTTGATGCGATCTGCCATGTCGCTGTAAGTGCTGAACAATCTTACCCAGATAACGCCCCCCCATCAAAATTACCAGTGTTTCCATTCGTGCCAAGGTTTCCCAGTCCAAAGCATTTGGTTCGTGGGCAGTCACAACGGCAAAACCCCGACTCATGACTGGATCGGTTAGAGGAATTCCTGCCAGTAACGGTGCTGCCAGTGCTGATGAAATCCCCGGCACCACTTCAAACGGGCAACCTGCTGCGATTAAGGCTTGAATTTCCGAGCTACTACGACCAAAAATAAAAGGGTCTCCACTTTTTAGCCGTACCACCTGCTTACCCTGTTGACACTGTTCCACCAGCAGTTGGTTAATCTCGGCTTGGGGCGTACTAGGCTTGCCACCCCGCTTGCCCACATCAAACTTGCGACACTGGGATGACACTAATTGTAATAATTGAGCATCTACCAAGGCATCGTAGACTAAAACCTCGGCTTGAGTCAGCAATTGTTGTGCCCGTACGGTGAGGTAAGCGACATCCCCTAGCCCTGCACCTACCAGGAAAACTTTGCCCATAGTCTAGCAATGTTGCCTCGGCATGAATTTGAGTTAATTTTACAGCGCTACCAGCTCAGGACAAAAAGCGACAGACTCTATAGGTTTTCAGATCGGTGATTAGCTGGACTGGGTAGAACTTGCCTATTGTGTGAGGGCAAGCCTGATTCTAGAGAGTGCCACTCGATCATTTGGATTGCGACCAATTGCGTCGCGCCATACGGCAAGGGCTTCCTCTCGTTTGCCTTGTTGGATTAATGCATCCCCTAAGTACCAGTAAGCCTCTGCCTTTTTAATCTTGAGGCGAATTGCTTCTTGATACTCAAGCGTCGCTTCTGCTAAATTGCCTTGCCCCATCAAAACATTCGCTAAGTTTAGATGAGCGACGGCTTTGTCAGGATTTTGCTTCGTTATTTCTCGGTAATCTGCGATCGCGTCCTCTAACTTGCCGTGCTTTGACATAATTCCCCCCACTTTCAAGGGAACCTCTGTATTGTTGGGCAGGCGGTGAATCAATTTCCGCAATACAGGTATCGCCTCGTCTAACTTACCTTGCTCGATCAGAGCCTCTCCTAACCTCAAATAAGCATCCACATTTTTGGGTGAACGCTCAATTAGTTCCCGAAACACACCCATTGCTTCGTCAAGCTTGTCTTGTGCCATCAAAACGTTCCCCAACAACAAGCGCACCATGTCATTACTGCGTTGTCGCCCAATTACTTGACGAAACGCTGTCTCTGCACCTTTGTAGTCTTTTTGTTGATAAAGATTGACACCGTTTTGGAAGATGGAGGAAGTTGTAAGAGTTTTCCACAGAAAAAAACCGAGGCTAGCCAGCATAATACCGACTACAGCAACAGCAAGAAAATAAATTTGTTGAGATGTTTCGACCATTTTTAGCGTTTAAAAATGCAACTTAGATGCGTAACAACTTATTACTGGGTGGTGAGCAATTTTTTTTCACC
>JALYGX010000146.1 GCA_030776905.1 Cyanobacteriota bacterium
AATTAAAGTTCCACCAGAACTGGGAGGAGGATTAGTCAATAGGGTATTACCGCGATAATCAATCATTAGCGGTTTCCTCTCAATCACTCGATAGTTTTTTAAATCTTCTAACGTTAAATATCCTCCTAACTCCTGGCAATCTTTAACTAATTGATGAGCAATCTCTCCTTCATAGAATTCTTTGGCTCCTTTATGAGCTAAATAAGCTAGTGTCTCAGCAAATTCTTGCCTGAATAAAACTCCTTCAGGTTCAATTAATTGCCCCGTAGGTCGATAAAAATGTTGTTGTTCTTTGTAATTAACAATAATTGGCTTGAGAACTGAGGTTAAACAGTAATGTTGAAACGTAGTAAGTTGAAGTCCGTTTTTAGCATAGTGGATAGCTGGTTCGGCAACAACCTTAAAAGGTAATCTGCCAAGTTTTTGATGAACATGAAACACCCCAGCGATATTTCCAGGGACTGCCATCGAACCCAGTCCGATATGAAATTCTTGTACGGCCCCACCAAAGTTAACTTCAACCGGATAAAAATTAACTTCGCTGGAATTTCTTTTTTGCTGCGGAGTTTGACTAAAAAAATCGAATAGAATATTTTGTCCGGCTTGAGTATGCGCTAACAAAAAACCACCGCCAGCAGCAGAGGTGAGAGCTGATTCAGCCACGAAGGAAGCGAGAATAGCTGCAACTGCGGCATCAAACGCATTACCACCATTCCGCAACATCTCAATACCAGCTTCGGCAGTTTTTTGATGTCCAGCAGCAACAACACCAGAGGTTTTTTGATTCATAGATGAAAAGGTTCGGCAGCAAGAACAGGAAGGGTTTTTGATAATATAATTCATTCCCTCCTTTATGTATTTCTTCCGTCGTTTCTAAAACTTGCTGGATAGACTCTAGTGGGAGAAAAATGATCGCCACTCGAATAAGCCGTAACTAAGTCAAAAAATACCTTCTACCTAAGCCTTGGCTCAACCGGAAAGGGTTGCAGCAAATTCTCCAGCCAGATTTTAGTGCTTCAATAGAATCGGTGAGGTGCATGACTTGCGATCGCATAAGCTCGAATCTATGACTAATAACCGCTTGTATCACATCGGTTTTGGACGCAATGACCTGAGTTCGCCGCCTCCTACGATTGCTTTATTATCAGGCGATCCCAAACGCGCTCGTTTCATTGCTCGATCGCATTTACAAGACGTGCGCTTGTTGTCTGAGAGTCGCGGACTCAATACTTATGTGGGCAGCTTACCCAATGGTAGGACTATCTTGTCTGCTACTAGCGGCATGGGTGCGCCTTCCCTGAGTATTGTGGTGAATGAGTTGGTTCAAGTGGGGATTCGCAAAATTATTCGCATCGGGACTTGCGGCTCAATTCAACCTCATGTGGCGGTGGGTAGCATTGTCATTAGTAGTGCAGCGTTGTGTCGGCAGGGTGCGGCGAATGATATTGCACCGATTGAGTATCCAGCCGTGGCTGACCCTTTTTTGACGGTGGCGCTGGCTAAGGCAGCACGGGAATTAGAAGTGGAGCATCATGTTGGTATTACGGCGTCAGTGGATACCTTTTATGAAGGACAGGAACGCACTGACTCGGCTAACCCTAATTTAATGCGATCGCTTTATGGCATCACAGAAGAATATCGCCGTTTGAACATACTCAACTATGAGATGGAATGCGGCACGCTGTTTAAAATGGCAGGCGTGTATAACTTTGCCGCCGCTTGCGTTTGCGGCGTACTTGCCCAGCGCACTATCAGCGAAAATGTCATCCTAGAACATAAGGATACTGCCGTAAAGAATGCCATTAAGGTGGCAATGCGTGCCGTGGAGAGAGAGGAAAAGCAAGAAATTCGTTAGTTGGCAGGGCTAGCTAGCTGATAACTCTGCCTCCTCGCTGTCTCGCCTCCTGACGCGCTCTTTTTTCCTCGGTAAGGCTGTCAAAGCAATAAGGGCAGGAAATGCCCTCTTCGTACTGAGGAGCCGTTTTATCTGCTTCAGAGATCGGATGCCCACAGCTTTTACAGCTATCGTAGGTTCCTGCCGCCAATCCCTCAGTGACGGCGATACGTTGGTCGAAGACAAAACACTCACCCTGCCAGAGACTTTCTTGGGTTGGGACTTCCTCCAAATACTTGAGAATGCCGCCTTTGAGGTGATACACCTCCTGAAAGCCTTGATTCAGCAGAAAAGATGAGGCTTTTTCACAGCGAATGCCGCCCGTACAAAACAAGGCGACCTTTTTATGCTGGGTGGGTTCTAGATGAGTACGAACATAATCAGGGAATTGTCGGAATGAGGTAAGTTGCGGATTTTCGGCTCCCTCAAATGTACCGATATCGACCTCGTAGACATTGCGCGTGTCAACGACAAGTACCTCTGGATCGGAAACTAAGGCATTCCACTCCTGAGGGCTGACATAGGTTCCAACGCGATCGTTCGGGTCAATTTCCGGAATACCTAGGGTGACAATTTCTTTCTTCAACCGCACCTTCATGCGCTCAAAGGGCGGAGAGTCAGTATAAGATTCTTTGTGTTCCAGGTCAGCTAAACGTGAGTCAGAGCGCAGAAAAGCTAGAACTGACTCAACTGCCTCCGGTGAACCTGCGATCGTACCGTTAATTCCTTCTATAGCCAGAAGAATCGTACCCAGTACACCTTGCGCTTGGCACACTGCCAGCAGAGAGCCTTGTTTCTCGGCAAAGTCCGGCAGCCTCACGAATTTATAAAATGCTGCAACAACGTAGGTCATTTTCCCGCTCAAATCACAGACAGAGGTTCTATATTTCGCTTGGTTCCATACCCTACAGTAAGCCAGCTACAACCCGATCTGCCGCCAAATCTTTTTTTTCTTCATTTCCCTATGCAATGGAACTGTAAAAGGTACAATAACAACAGCAGATAAGTATTTAACTGCTTTTCGATACTTGGGGGTTTAGCTCAGTTGGTAGAGCGCCTGCTTTGCAAGCAGGATGTCAGCGGTTCGAGTCCGCTAACCTCCACTAGTCATGAGTGCCTTAACTGAGTCAAGTGAGGATACTCTTCACGGTTTGATTCAGAGGACAATTCGATTACAGCACTTGCCTGTCCATAAATTCATCGACTCTTCACAAATAAGGGGTGACACCCCTCAATCCGGACTGCCATACTAAGACTATTAGATGCACCCTGATAATCGAGAGAGTCACGAATGCGACTCTCTTTTTTATTGTTTACCAAGAAAATTGGGGTAGGAGTGTCAAATTGACATCTTGCACCATTGTTAATAAACCGTTGATGCGGTAGGTTAAGAGGCCTACCCCACTGGAAAAATCTCTGACTGTGGGATGGGCATCCTGCCCGTCAGAGAAAATGGTGCAAGATCTCAATAGTACAAAAACTGTGTAGTTTGAAGAAACGACTCGATACATTACTAGTAGACCTGAACCTCTGTTCCTCACGGCAGCTAGCGCAGAGGCTAATTCGTGCGGGTGAAGTGATGGTGAATCAGCAGGTAATTGATAAGCCTGGAACTGAGGTTGCAACCACCGCCGAGATTCAGGTTAAAGAAAAGTTGCCTTATGTTTCCAGAGGCGGGGAAAAGCTTGCCAAAGCCCTAGATGAGTTTGGAATTGCTGTAGAAGGGCGCATTTGCTTAGATGGAGGCATTTCCACAGGTGGCTTTACCGACTGCCTGCTGCAAGCTGGAGCAAAACAGGTTTATGGCATTGATGTCGGTTATGGACAAGTCGCTTGGACTCTGCGGAATGATCAGCGGGTAGTTTTGAGAGAACGCACGAATCTGCGCCATCTTCAGCCTGCCGATCTATATGGCGATGCCCAGCCTGCCGATTTGGGCGTAGTAGATGTCTCATTTATTTCCCTAACTAAAATCCTCGATGCGTTATGGAACCTATTGCGATCGCCTCGCGAGGTAGTATTGCTAGTGAAGCCGCAGTTTGAAGTTGGACGATCGCGTGTTGGCAAAAAAGGTGTAGTACGCGACCCCAATGACCATGCAGATGCGATCGCGCAAGTCTTACAAGCTGCCCAAAAAATAGGCTGGGCATACAACGGCTTAACTTGGTCGCCGATTACGGGGCCTGCTGGTAATATTGAATACCTTTTATGGCTGGGAATGGATAGCCAAGCCCCACCTCCCGATCTAGATGCGATCCAACAGATTACGCGATCGGCTCAAAAAGCTTTGGCTTGATTGCACTGTGCTAAAGGCTTTTTAGAAATTTCTGGAAGTCCAACTTGCTGCAATAGAGATTCCCAATCAGAGGTTATGGTTGAGTCAGTAGGAGAGGCACAGCGTAACTGAGCTAAACTGGCAAGCGCCTCGTACCAAATCCCATTCTTTGCATAAATAGCTGGCTGCTCCTGACGGGGTGCCGTGCCTAACTTTTGCTGAAGTTCTGAGTTAGGTTCTATGCGTTTAATCCAACCGGTTACATACTTGCTGTCACTGCGATCAAATTTATCAAACACCAGACTGAAAGCCCAGTTGTAGGATTTGCCAACTTCTAAAGGAGGCAAAGTGGGAGCATCAGAAAGCTCGACGCGAATAATACTATCACTAGCTTTTAGGAGAACTGTTTTATAGTAAATAACTTCTTTTTTCTCATTCTCTAGAGTGAATTCTCCTTTTACTCCCTCTAAATTCGCATCTGGGAGATAAAAGAAAAAAGTGGGGTATTCAGCTAACGTTATACCTATCGTTGAGTCAGGAACTAATGCCGTTAAACCAATAGGTGGCTCGTAGCTACTACAGCGAGGACCAATATCTTCGATCCGATTCCCCAAATCTTGCGGCATTTCAGACTGAGGAAGTGAGGCGGAAAGCTTTAGGGTAATTTCTTTTTGTCTATAACCACATTTAACAAGGTTTTGTTGTTGACTAGAGAGTTGAAATTTAGGCACCTTCGAGGGTTGTGCTTTGACTAAACTTGAAAAGCTATACAAAAACAGGCTCAAAAGCGATGTTAAACCAACTGTTGCCAAAGTTTTGCGCAAGGGTGTATTAACTACAGCCATGATTAGGGAATTTTATATTTTGGATGTTTGATTGAGCTACGACTTATTAGAAGC
>JALYGX010000147.1 GCA_030776905.1 Cyanobacteriota bacterium
ATTCTCCCCGTTACGGACAAGCAATTGCCGCACGAGCGATCGCCTCTGGAGCATTAGCTGATATTGCGAGTAACATCATTCGCCCCCACTACCAACAAAAATTTGATGTAGTAGAGAACACCCTCGACCAGTCAATGCCCAAGGAGTTGCCTTGGTTCTTACATCGCGGCGAAGGCGCAATTTTCGCTTGGTTGTGGTTGCGAGATTTACCAATTACCGATTGGGAATTTTACCAGCAACTGAAGCAGGTTGGGGTAATTGTTGTACCCGGTAGCTCTTTCTTCCCCGGTTTACGAGAAGATTGGCCTCACAAGCAGCAGTGTCTCCGCATCAGCCTTACCGCTACTGATGAAGAAATTCAAATTGGGATGCAACGATTGGCAAAAGTGGCACAGCAAGTGTACCAGCGCTCAACAGTAAGTGTTTAAGCTGTCCTGCCTTGAACTTGCTTATTCGTAAACGGAGTGAAGAGTGAAAAGACTTGTACATAGACTTGTCACTCGTCACTCCTAGTCTAGTTAGGCTGCATTAGATGCACAATAACTTGTTAGCCGCCACGGTATTGAATGCGGTAAATCCGGTTATTGGCTTCTTCAGTAACCAATAGACTGCCATCCGGTAGCACCAGTAAACCCACTGGTCGTCCCCAGGTCGTTGGTCCCGATGGATTGATGAGAAAACCCGTAAGAAAATCTTCGTAATAGCCTTTGGGTCGTCCATCGGCCTTAAAGGGGACAAAAACAACTTTGTAGCCTGTGCCTTGGTTGCGGTTCCAAGAGCCACGCATAGCAACAAAGGCTCCATTTTGATATTGTTTAGGGAACGTTTGCCCCTTATAAAATTTCAATCCCAGAGCCGCCGAGTGAGCCTGGAAGAGGACATCGGGCGTTTGAGTTTGGGCGACGAGGTCAGGACGTTTGCTGCGATTTTTAATTGTCTGGCGCGGATCGACGCGATACGGTGTCAGGTAGGCGTAAGGCCAGCCGTAGAATTGCCCTTGTTGGACGCGGGTGAAGTAATCCGGCACCAAGTCATCCCCTAACCCGTCCCGTTCGTTGACAGTGGTGTAGGGTTCGCCCGTAGTCGGGTGAAAGTCGAGTCCAACTGGGTTACGCAGACCGTAGGCAAAAGTTTGCTGGTTGGAACCGTCAAGATTCATGACCTGTATGGAGGCGCGAGGCAGGGGTTCTTCGTCAACGTTGGAGGCTGAACCAATCGTGACGTAGAGCTTTGTCTTGTCAGGGGAAGCGACAACGTTGCGCGTCCAGTGCTGGTTGTAACCACCGGGAGTCAGGTCTGCGATTTTGCGACCCGTGCCAGTAAGTTGTTGTTGCCCTTTGGTATAGCCAAACCGCCGTACAGCCCCTGTGTTGCCGAGGAAGAACGACCCGGCAGCAAACGTCATGCCAAAGGGAATATCCACGCCATTTTCCGCCGTGGCAAAGGTTTTGTTGACATCGGCAACGCCATCGCCGTCGGTGTCACGCAGGAGGCGAATGCGGTTTGCTGCCGTTTCGGTGACTAGGACATCACCCGTGGGGGTCAAGGCTAGCCAGCGCGGCGCTTGTAAATTATCGGCATAAACATTGACCTGGAAGCCCGGAGGGACATTGAGGGTTGCGTTTTGTGGTATTCCTACGACGTTCGCTGACTTAGAGGCGCTATTAGTGGCGTAGGGTTTGGGTAAGTTAATCAGGGCAATTTTGATGGGTTGAGGCGTCAGCGCCTGAGTCGGTATGAGGTTTTTGCTCGGTGTAAGATTGGCAGGCTGCTGTTTGGATTGAGCAGGAGCATCAGCAGATTGAGTTTTTTTTGTATCGGCAGTAACGCTTGAGCTACAGGCCGTTGCTGCCAACAGTAGTAGAAGGAGTGGTAAGAAACGCCAAGGTTTCATAGCAGCGTATTGATTTAAAGCGACTTACTTCCAGGTTAGTTGCGATCGCCTCAAGCGGTAGAGAATTCGCTCACATCTGAAAACTGCTGTAATGGGTCGCTTAAAAAGGGAGGCTATGGGTAAGTCTGTAGGCGATCGCTTCCAATAAAAAACCCCCAGTTTGATACCGGGGGTAAGAATCAGGGTGCATCTACCTCTTCTCTATCCCATCTACTACTGACAACATCCGGAAAGTATCGGTTTATTTCAGATGAACTGTTCGTTTCTCATTAGCGATCGCTTCAAACTTGCTATATAAAGCCTCGACAACCTCTGATTGTCATTGAAGTTTAGCGATCGCTCCCCTCTCTACTAATACCCGTCCGGTTAGCAAATCCTTCACTGTTGCCAGCAACACCCGTTGCTCATTCACCTCAAAAAACACCTCAATCCGGTCTACTCCGGTTTCTCCAGGCGGGTCTAAATGGGCGACACAGACTTGATTTTGAGTGCCACTGAGAGAGCGAAAACAGGTTTGTCGATTGAGATGGCTGCTCGTCATCCTACCTTGAGCGTCGTAAGTGACTTCAGCTTGCGAGATAGCTGCCACTTCCCCAATATCCAACCGAATCTCGTTCTGCCCTTGAATTGCTACTTGTAGCGTCAGCGGTTCGGCTCGTTTGCAGGGATACCGCATTCCTTTGTCAAACAACGGGAAAAAAGAATACTCCCTAGCGTAAGGTTCCCACAGCCGGATGGCATAGCCATGTCGCAGGTAATCCTCAACTTCCACTAGCTGACCTAATGCTAAGGCTCCGTAGGCAACGGCTTCAAAGGGTTTATCTAACTTGACTTTCTGCCGACCAAAGTAGGAAATCACTAACTGCTGTACGGCGGGAATCTGGCAACTACCACCCACTAACAGCACCTGTTCAAGGTCGGCTTTACCGATACCTTTGGCAAGTGCGATCGCTAGTACTTCATCCAAAGCCTGCCGCAATTGTTCCAGTAACTGTCTATCTTCCAGAATCTCTGCTAAATCTGCTTGGGTTAACTGCAATTCGTGAGAGATGAAATTTTCATCGTCAAACCAACTTTCCTTAGCGGATTCAGCAGTAGACAGCTTAATTTTCAGTCGTTCCGCCACTTCTAATAAATTTTGCCAGCCAATTTCCTTAACCTCCTCTCGCGAGGAGCCAGTTTGCCGCAAGTAATATTCAACAATCCAAGCATCAATATCCACCCCACCGACATAAGCATCTGACTTCGCCAAGACTTCTGCCTTGACCCCCCCTAACTTTTCCTTGCTAGAGGGGGAAACCGAAGGTGCAGGACTTTCTGCCCCCCTTGGTAAGGGACTCGGGGGGGTAGCACTGGTACGAATCAGACTTAAATCCAAAGTCCCGCCCCCAAAATCCACCACCAGCACCACCGAACCGGGGCGTTGCACCGCGTAACCTAAAGCTGCTGCTGTGGACTCATCCACCATCTGAACGGTTGGTAAACTCAGACGTTGCGCCAAGTCTCGGAACCAATCAAGATACAGCTCAAAGGCTCCCACCGGAACCGTAAAAACTACGGACTGGGGTTGCAGTTGCATGGAAGATAGCTGCTGCCAGATTTGCTCGATGAATAGTTCTGAGACTAATTCAGCCGTGTAGGTTTGGCCATCGAGTTGACGCGCTGGGGGTCGATAGTCTGCGACTAAGTCCCGTTTAAAGGCTTGAAATATTCGCTCTGGTTGGGCAAAACCCAGACGTTGCGATCGCACGTCTTCCCCAAATCTTAGCTGATTGGCTCCCTGGACAAATACTAAAGTCGGTACTACGTTTACTTGACCCGCCATTGTTTCAAATCGCCGGGAGAGTCGGTCAAAGTTCAATGTTCGAGGTTCAAGAGTTACGGGGTCTAGGGTACAAACAACGGTGTTGCTAGTTCCGAAATCGATCGCGATAACTGTCATGCTTGGGGAATGGGGAATAGGGCATGGGGAATAAGGATTAGGCTTTTCCTAGTTACCAGTCGCCATTTTTAATTTTTAATTCCAGAAGGAAGGGTACGGCTGACTTTGGCAGGGAAGAGAATGCGATCGCCTCTTCGATATCCTATAAACCGGATATAAACTAATTCCTCAACTTCAATATCACTGGCATCGGGTTGATGCAGTTGAGGATCGTAAGGCATTTGTTCCCATGCCTGACCAATCGGTTCATAGCCCCAACTCTCGATCAGATTATCTAGGGGGGTGAATAGCGAAGTCAGGTTTTTGGCGGGGAGATCGGGTTTCACCTGTACCATCTGGCGAACGGTAGGATAGTTGGTTAGTAAAGTCTGCAATTGTTGAAACGTTGAGTAATGGCACTCGCTTGTTAATTCAACGCTCTGCTGTTGCAGTGCTTCACGCAATCGCAGGCATTCAGTTCGTAGGGCTTCGATTTCTTGTAACCTTTTTGAGGAAGAAGTGTCCCCAATACCAAAGTTTTGCAGCAGTTCTTCTAGCGTCCAATCTAAAGCTATGGCGAGTTGTGTTAACTCTTTGAGTGGGAGGGAGGATAAATCACCACAACGCACTTGACGTAGGCGGGAGTACGTTAAACCGGATTTTTTCTGCAAAAACGCAAAATCATGCATTCCCACCTCATTCAGGCGAGATATGAGCAGTTGGTCGTATTCCAGAGGCGCTGTTTGAACTAGTTTTGACCTGGAATCCAAATAAACTAGCAGCAAAAAAAGACCTCCTAAAATCAGGAGGCTGCTGAAGCTCGGTACTGGAACGCTGAGACTATCGAGCATGAGCTAGACTCTCTACCTCTGGTTGATGGAAAGATCTTCTTGTGTTGTTAGATTTTCTTCCCTTTCGTAATATTCTGGCAAGAATTCCTGAGAAGAGACTTCTCCGAGTGCCTGTTCGATGCCCTTGGTGGTATTGGTGCAACTTGAGCCAGAGGCGTTGATGACGGTTTCAACGATTTTGCCGTCTTTCCCAATGCGATACTCTATTTGTTGATACTCTGCCATAAAAGTTTATCTCGTAGACTATGCAGGGTTTTCTCCGATGGTAACCGAAGACGGCATCAAAGGGTGCTTAGTAGTGGGTGGTGAGAATTTGATTTGCTCTCAAGTAGCTTCATTGATAATGGCGTTGTGATCGCACTCTACTAACCTATCCAAAAAGGCGATCGCTCTCAAGTAAATTAAGCGATGACGTGTTTACAATACAAATCGTGGAAGTACAACCGAGGGAGATTCAGCGTTACATTACGCCGGATGGCAGAATTCCTTTTGCCGAGTGGCTTAATTCCCTGCGAGATAGGAAAGCCATCTTGATAATAGATAATAGGTTGAGGCGTATCCGGCTTGGCAACTTTGGAGATTGTCGGTCTGTTGGAGAAGGAGTTTGTGAACTTAGAATCGATTATGGTTCCGGTTACCGCATCTACTTTGGGCAAATCGGAACAACAATAGTACTTCTACTCTATGGAGGCGATAAAAGCACGCAAGCACAAGATATTCGTAAAGCTCAGGAATATTGGAGAGATTATGAAAGACGTGAAGATGCCGACCAGTGATAGCTATCATGATGCACTGATAGAAGCTCTCAAAGACAATGAAAGAGCTGCTGGCAATATTGAGGTTGCTTTGGAATTAGAAGAAAAAGACCCTCAACCTGACATACTTCGTCTAACTCTTAAAGATGTTATAGCGGCTCGTTTGCAGATGAATAATCTCTCGGAAGACGCTAAACTTTGCTATGAAAAACTTGACAAGATTTTGTTAGAAACAAGAGGCACTGAAATTTACAGTCTGGTTGAGCTACTGGATGCGCTGGGGTTTCGCCTCGCGATCGCTCTCAAGTAGATTCATTAATGATGGCGTCGCGCTTACATCGGCTAATCTCTGCAAAAAGGCGATCGCATTAAGCACCTGCGAATAATCCCTTAGGTCATTAAAGGAAAAACAGTTTAATAAGAGAGCTGAGGAATAAAACCGGAGGATGAAAGTGTATGTATCTTCCATAAGATATAGAGTAAAAATGTAACAAAGCGAAAATGAATACCACAAAGAGGTGACCGACGTGAAAGAGTTTCAACTACAGGGAATCAACCATATCGCCTTGGTATCCAAGGATATGGCGCGTACCGTGGACTTCTATACAAATACGCTCGGTCTTACTTTGATTAAAACTATTGCTCTACCAGACGGTGGACAACACTTCTTTTTTGATATTGGTAATGGGGATGCTTTAGCGTTTTTCTGGTTTCCGCAAGCTCCAAATGCGGCACCGGGTATTGCATCTGTGAACCCTGAAGCTCTTCAAACTGGCGATATCAGGACAGCACATGGCTCGATGAACCATGTAGCATTCAACATCCCACTGACAAAAGTTGAGGAGTACAGGGAAAAACTAGTAGCCAAGGGTGTCCAAGTGACGCCGCTTCTACACCATGCAGATGTTCCCTCTGGTTATGTTCCGGAAGCTGACGAAAGTACATTCATTTCATCATTTTATTTTTTTGACCCTGATGGTATCTTGCTAGAGTTTGCGGCGAATGTTCGGGAGTTGGGCGATCCTGTGCGAGATATTCAACATGAACCCATAGCAGTTGGTAGAACGGACTGATCATAATTTCATGGCTTTCACAGTTTCGACCACCAGAGTGATGTCTAACTAGAACAATTCTTTCTTTGCGATCGCTCTTAAGTAGTTTCATTATGATGGCGTCGCGATCGCATCGGCTAACCTCTCCAAAAAGGCGATCGCTTTCAAGTAGATTAAGCGACGACCTGTTTACAATCAAATCGTGGAAGCACACTCTTGTCTCATCTAACCCTCCTACTTTCTGTTCTAAATTGCTAATAGAACGCAATACGCTTTAGGCGGATGGCAACTCAATAAAACTCAGGAACTCCTGCCCTGTATCACTCAGCGAAAAAACTGAACTATGTAAATCAAGATTGAATATATAACCTCTACCTAACATAATTCCACCTCGATCTTTTAGTAATCCATTATTCTCTAGATCTATTAAAGCCTGATTATATAGATACGCTTTTTTTTCTATTTTCCTTGTTCCTGGAAATACCTCACCTATTCCTGGAAATATTTTTTCTAAAAAATATTTTTGTTCTTTATTTTTTAACTCAGTATCTTGACTATATTCAGAATTCTTGCGAACATAATTCAGCATTCTATTATCTACATTTATTCTATTTTTACGGCACCAATCTATAGGTTTGTCAACGAAATCTAACATAGTTAAATGATAAGGTGTGAAGGTATCAACAAAATTAAGAAACATAAGTTGTAGGCTTTCTTCTGGAGCATTTGTTAATACTGAATTGACAACGGCATTTTTTAAAGCTTCAAGCTTTTCTTTTTGGTGCGTACGCCCAGCGATCAACGTAGCCTGTAGAACAATTGTAAGAAATAAATCATTTTCATGTAAATCTTTAATCAGAGAGTAGTCTGCTTTTTGACCAATCAATTTGAATGCTTCTGCCAGTTGCTGCTCAACCCATCTATCCCGTCTTTTGGTAGCTGGTGAAGTAACTAAAAGTGAAACGAGTTCTGAAAGGACTCCTCCAGCAACTGGAATTAGTGAAATACTGCCTTTGCTCAATGCATACAGTAAATCTGAAGTCGTTGTCTTTAAGAGTTTCTCTGAGTTCGGATCAGTCATTATTTACTTCTGTTGAATTAGGCAGTCAGCACTATTGTAGAGCCGTCCATAGTTGTCAAGAGGACAAACAAGGTAAACCCTTATGCAAGGAGGTGATGTCTAGACGGAAATCGTTTGGATGCAGCTTTGTATTGGTCTTCCATAGGCAATGGCGTGCCCGTGTGTATGTGTAGGCGATCGCTCTCTACTCTCCAATCCAAAACAACTCACTCTAATTCAGTTTCGTTTCCCTCGAAAGCCTCAATCAATTCATCAAGAGTGCATTTGTAAGCCTCACACAGACGCTTGATTTCAGATGGTGTCCCTCTAGGCAATGCACTTCGAGCTTCCCACTTAGTAACGGCTGAGGGGCTTTTTCCAATCAAAGCCGCGAATTGAACTTGAGTTAAACCTGTGCGCTGACGCAAATCGGCTGGTGTAAGACGCTTATCACTTTCCTTCGGCATATCAGATTTACATACTAGTAAATTTAAGCTAGTTGTGATTTACTAGTTTTTAGAGACTACGAGAATGCAAAGGGCAGAGATTATTCTAACTGCCCTCCGTTCCTTATATTCTTTCAACAATACAATCCGATGAAGCATCGTGACTGGCTTCGCCTGAAAACTGAAGGCGAACAGATCTGTTCGCTTTTGCGACAGCAAAATTATCAATGCCATAAACAAACTCGCCGCTTGACCTGGAAAATCAGCTTAGAAGGCACATCCTACTTGCTGACTTGGCAACCAGCACCCGTGAATGACTGGACTCTCATCCCAAACGACACCACTCCAGCACGGGAAAAGCTCATGCACGTCATTCAAAACACCCTCAACCCAGTTACAAGAGAGGAAGTCAAGACCTACCAACGCATTGAGCAACCCGAAGACTTCAGCCGTCCTTGGGCAATCGTCCGACTCCTACCCAACGCACGACGTTACACCGTTGCGAGATTCCACAACCGCGCCGATGCCCAAGACCATCTCAGATGCCTGAACCGCTTCATGCCAGCCGCCGAATTTGAAGTCCTCTTCGATGTCCCCGCAGAGGTGGAAAGCT